>JAUCGK010000123.1 GCA_030378085.1 Candidatus Parabeggiatoa sp. HSG14 | reverse complement strand
CGTGTACGGGGGGTTAGGGGGGGTGTCCCCAAAATCTGTTACAATTAGGAAAATTTACAGACAGTAGGAAATTTTTTTCAAATAAACTCACCAACATATAAACACCAATTGTATTTTTTAAACAAAATGACAACAAAAAAGATTCAAGAAAATGTTGAAAACCTTTCAAAAAAATTTCACATTCTGATTGTTGATGATAATAAGAATAATCTTTTTACACTTCGCACTTTGTTGAATGAACATATTGAAGCAGAGATTTTTGAAGCGAATTCAGGACATACCGCGTTAAAAGTGGCTTCAACAAAACCGGTGGATCTCATCATTCTGGATGTGCAAATGCCAGAGATGGATGGTTTTGAAACCGCACAATGGCTTCGTTCTTGGAATAGAACTTGGCATGTTCCTATCGTATTTCTAACGGCAGCTCACAAATCTGAAGATTTTCAGCAAAAAGGCTTTGCGCTGGGAGCTGCTGATTATCTTACAAAACCTATTGATCCTCTGCAATTAATCAATAGAGTAAAAATCTATTTACGGTTTATTGAACAGGAACATGCACATAATGCCGAACTTTGTCGCACAAATGAATTATTACAGGCAGAAATCAATGAACGCAAACAAGCTGAGGTTGCACTCGCACGTTTGAGCCACCAACACCAACTCATTTTTGATGCTGCTGAAGATGGAATTTGTGGTATGGATTTGCAGGGAAATATCACTTTTATCAATCCTGCTGCTGCTCGAATGTTGGGTTATATACCAGAGGAATTAATTGGTCTCCCTCAGCATCAAACCATCCACTATGCTCACCAGGATGGAACACCTTATTTACTTGAAAATTGCGCCATCCATAAGGCATTAAAAAAGGGAAAGATTGAACATATTAATAAGGAGGTATTTTGGCGCAAGGATGGTGTCTCTTTTCCCGTTGAATATGTTGTTGCACCATTGGTGGAGAATGATAAAGCAATAGGAATAGTTATTACGTTTAACGATATTACAATACGTAAAGAAGCCGAAATCACCCTACAACAAGCTAAAGAAACTGCCGAACAAGCTAATCTTGCTAAAAGTCAATTTTTGGCAAATATGAGTCATGAATTACGTACACCTTTAAACGCTATTATTGGTTATAGTGAAATATTGATTGAAGATATCACAGATGACGCGATAATCGCCGGAAAAGCATCAGATGAAATAGAATATACTGTTGATTTGAAAAAAATTAATGATGCAGGTCATCATTTATTAGAATTGATTAATGATGTATTAGATATCTCAAAAATCGAAGCGGGTAGAATGGATATTTATAATGAGACTTTCTCTGTACTAGAAATGCTAGAAGAAGTCGTAAATACAGTACAACCATTAGTAGAAAAGAAAGGGAATAGGTTGGAAATAGAGTGTGATAAAGATTTAAAGCCATTATATGCTGACATCACTAAATTACGACAAATATTGTTAAATTTACTGAGTAATGCGAGCAAATTTACTGAACAGGGTATTATTAAATTGGCGGTTATCATAGAAAAACGTGATGATATTTCTTGGATGTTGTTTAAAGTCAGTGATACAGGAATTGGTATGACTTTAGAACAACAAACAAAACTTTTTGAGGTATTCACTCAAGCGGATGCTTCCACTACTCGTAAATATGGGGGAACGGGTTTAGGATTAACCATTAGCAAACGTTTTGTTGAGATGATGGGTGGCAGAGTAACAGTAGAAAGTGAACTGAGTAAAGGAAGTACTTTTATTATTCACCTACCTATCAAAAAAGAAAAAAGGATTATGAATACGCCACTTACTGAAATAACAACGTTCATACCGCCGTCAACTAAAAACATTACCATTCTTGTGATTGATGATGATCCAATGGTACATAACTTACTGAAAAAAAACCTTAAAAAATTAGATTGTCGTATTGTTTCCACAACAAGTATTCAAGAAGGAGTACGTTTAGCAAAAGAATTACATCCTGCTGCTATTATTTTAGAAGTGATACAAGAAATAGATAATTTGGATATATTATCTATATTTAAAGACGATCCAGAACTGGCTAATATTCCAATTATCATGTTATCTATATTGGAAGATAAAAGCGTAGGTTATTCTCTTGGTGCTGCTGAATATCTAGTAAAACCCTTAGATTATGATAAATTATCAACCATATTAAGCAGATACCAACAAACTATGAAAACTTCCTCGCGAGTTATGGTAGTGGAAGATGATATTGTTACTCGTGAAGTAACGGCCAATGTTCTTAAAAATAAGGGATGGCAAGTCGATCTTGCAGAAAATGGACGGGTTGCATTAGAACAAGTCAAGCAAAATCCACCCGCCTTAATTTTATTGGATTTAATGATGCCAGAAATGAATGGTTTTGAATTTCTTTCCAAATTGCGTCAAGAACCCACTTATGCTTCAATACCAGTACTTGTATTAACATCAAAAAAAATTACTGATAAAGATCAACAACATTTGCGTAATGAAGCTGCAACGGTTCTTCAAAAAAATACATATAGTCAAGAACAATTATTAGGAGAAATAGAGCGTGTTTTGGCAACTGTAACACATGATTAAATTTGGCTGCACTCGTAGAGACGGCCGTGTGTCTCTACTATCTGCGTAACATCAGTTATTTAGATTCCAAGTTTTCCAAAGTTTTCAGTATTTTGGGCTAACCATCAAAAACTTGATCATCAAGAACCATGCTAAAAAAAGCGATAACATTGGAAAAAGTCACTTAATGTCTATGAAAAAACTACTTATTTTTAGTTATTCCATTATCACTCTCACTATTCTTATTTTGGGCATTCTCAATATTTTGATGAGCCAAAATGAATATGAACTCAATACAAACCAAGAACAACGTTATCAATCATATCTACTTGCAGATCAACTACGGCAGAGTTCTGATGATTTGACTCGAATGGCGAGAACGTATGTTGTGACAGGAGATTCTAAATACGAAAAAATTTATCGGGATATCCTTGCGATACGAAATGGAGAAAAGTCTCGTCCCAAATATTATGACAGAATTTACTGGGATATGGTATTAAACTATGGTGATAAACCACGTGCAGAGGGGGACACAATATCACTACAAGCACTTATGAAACGGGCTGGGTTTACTGAAGAGGAATTTGATAAACTGCATGAAGCCAAAAACAATTCTGATGGTTTAGTAAAAACTGAGATGATTGCCATGAATGCTGTCAAAGGTTTATATGATGATGGCAATGGCAATTATGTTAAAAAAGGGACACCTGATTTTGAGATGGCGCGAAGAATCATGCATAATGAACAATATCATAGTGATAAAGCTGCTATTATGAAACCCATTGATGAATTTTTTCAATTGCTTAATGAACGAACTCAAACAGAAGTGGATTTTCATACAAAAAAAGCAAATTTTTTGCTTTTAATGACACAGATAGTTGTCATTTTCTCAATTATTCTTTCTGTGATTATAGGTTTTTTTGTTACCATGAAAATTTTAAAACAAGTTGGCGGAGAACCCGCTCAAATTGCACAAATCGCTGAACAAGTCGCAGATGGCAATTTTGATATGCGATTTGAATCTACCAAGAAAACGGTCACTGGAATTTATGCAGCTCTCCAAATTATGATAAAAAATCTCAAATCCTTGGATCAAGAGAGTGAAGAACAGAATTGGCTAAAGACAGGGCAAGCCCAATTAAACGAGAAAATCAGTGGTGAACAAAACATTAAACAATTGGCTGAAAATACAATTAATTTTTTGAGTCCTTATGTTGAAGCGCAAGTGGGAGCATTTTATTTGTTGGAAGAAAATGATGAACAACAACCTCGTTTAAGAATAATAGCAACCCATGCTTATGTATGGCGTAAAAATAGCGTGAATACTTTTGAAATTGGTGAAGGTATTGTAGGACAATCTGCTTATGAAAAGAAAATGTTCATTATTACTAAGCCGCCCGAAGATTATATCCAAATCCAATCAGGTTTGGGAGAATCACTGCCAGTTGCAATTTTAGTCATTCCATTTCTCTATGAAAACACTTTAAAAGGCATTATTGAACTTGCTTCTTTTAATCGGTTTACTGGAATACAACTTCAATTTATCCAACAAGTGATGTCAAACATTGCTATTGCTGTGAATACTGCTGAGTCACGCACCAAAATGCAACATTTATTAGAAAAAAGCCAAGCACAAGCAGGGGAACTTCAAACTCAACAAGCAGAATTGCAACAAACAAATGAGGAATTACAAAGCCAAACCGAAGAATTAAAAACCCAGCAAGAAGAACTGCAAACTCAACAAGAAGAACTACGCCATACCAATGAAGAGCTGCAAATACGTGGACAAGATTTAGAGCGTCAGCAAAAAGCGATTCGTGAAAAAAATACAGAATTGGAAAAAGCTAAAACAGTCATTCAAACCAAAGCGGAAGAATTAGAAATAGCCAGTAAATACAAATCAGAATTTCTAGCAAATATGTCACATGAATTGCGGACTCCTTTAAATAGTACGTTGATTCTTTCTCAATTATTAGCTAATAACAAAGAAGGTAATCTGACGGAACAACAGAAAGAATATGCTAGTACAATTTACAAATCAGGTAATGAATTATTGAGGCTTATTAATGACATTCTCGATTTGTCTAAAGTCGAGGCGGGTAAAATTGAAGTTAACTTAGAAGAATTGGCTTTTACTGAGTTAAAAACTTCTATGGAACAAAAATTCTGTCATATTGCCGAAGACAAAGGATTGGATTTTACCGTTGATTTAGCCGAGGTTTTGTCACCCACTTTTTACACAGATGAACAACGTTTAACGCAAATCATTACGAATTTACTTTCTAATGCCTTTAAATTTACGAAACAAGGTTCTGTTACCTTAGAGATTCGGCAACCTGCAGCTAATATAGACTTATCTCACAGCACGCTTAAACCGACTGAATCAATTGCTATCCGAGTTATTGATACAGGTATTGGTATATCGCCAGATAAACAAAAAATCATTTTTGAAGCATTTCAACAAGCCGATAACACTACTAGCAGAAGCTATGGCGGTACTGGATTGGGTTTATCTATCTCCAAACAACTCAGCCGATTATTGGGCGGAGAAATCCAACTATACAGTGAAGAAGGTAAAGGGAGTACTTTTACTTTGTATTTGCCAGAAAAACTTGAAATTAATGGAAAATCCCAAGACCAACAAATTTTCCCTAATCCCCATTTTTCAAAGTGGGAAACTAACCCTAGTTCACAAACGAGTTTTTCTACGTCAACGTCAGAAAAATCAATATCATCTTCAACAGTTAGTATTCCACAAGAACAACAAGAACCTAAAGAACAACAAAAATCTATTCCAGATGATGATCGACAGGATTTGCAACTGAGTGATAAATCTCTTTTGATTATCGAAGATGAACGCGATTTTTCTAAGATTCTTGTGGATATGGCCAGAGAGAAATATTTTAAGTGTTTGTTAGCAGAAGATGGTAAAAGCGGTTTAGAACTGGCTAAAAAATACAAACCAAGTGCTATTATCTTGGATGTTGGTTTGCCTCAAGTGGATGGATTAACCGTCATGGAAAAGATTAAAGACAATCCTGATTGTCGTCATATTCCAGTATATTTTGTTTCTGGTTCTGATGCAAATCAGGATGCTAGAAAAATGGGTGCCATCGGCTATTCTATGAAACCAGTAAATATAGATGAACTTGATAAAGCATTTAAACATATAGAAAGCTTTATCGCCAAAACTGTGAAAAATCTGCTCGTTGTAGTCGATAACCCTGAACATCGACAAGCTATTATGAATTTGCTTGAAGGCGGAAACATTCAACTAACTATAGTGGCAACCCGTGCTGAAGCATGGCAACATCTGCAATCGAAAGGGAGTGATTGTATGATTTTAGATGTCGATATTGAGCAAAACGCCAATATCCGATTACTTGAACAACTCTATAATGAACCTCTTATGCAGCAGATACCCACCATTATTTATACTGAACGTGATTTGACTCTTGAAGAAGAAACTCTGTTGCAAAAATGTGTAAACAACATGACAATCAAAATCGTGCATTCTCTGGAACGGCTTTTAGATGAAACCACTTTATTTCTTCATCAAGTAGAATCCACGTTACCTCAAAAACAGCAACAAATTTTGCACAAAGTTCACGATAAAGAGGCAATATTAGTGGGTAAAAAAGTATTGATTGTAGATGATGATATGCGTAACGTTTTTTCTCTTGCTACTACGTTAGAAAAAAGAAATATGGAAATTGTGATTGCTAATACAGGGCAAGAAGCTTTGAGTGAATTGGATAAAAATCCCGATACTGCAGTTGTACTTATGGATGTGATGATGCCAAAAATGGATGGTTATGAAGCAATGCAGAAAATAAGGACCCAGTTTTGTTTTCGCAAATTACCAATCATCGCTCTGACTGCTAAAGCAATGAAAGGTGACAAAGCAAAGTGTATCCAAGCCGGTGCGAATGACTATTTACCAAAACCCATTGATACTGATAAATTGCTTTCTTTATTAAGAGTATGGTTGTATCAATGAAATTTCTCGTTCTAACGCGGAGGCATTAATGCCATTTTCTCGTTCCAACGCTCTAGCGTGATCGTCACTTTGTTTGGAATGCATCATAACACTTAAAGAGCAAAATGCGTTATGGCAATTATTTACTGATGTTACGCACCGTGTTTCTACGAGACTTAATGTTCAAGTTTCTAAAAAATAATGACTTGCTATAAATCATTCTGTGATTATGTTGTAGAGACGCGATGCTCGCGTCTCTAAATGCTCGCGTCTCTAAATGCTCGAAAGAAGCCAGCAATTAGGTTTACATATCATTTATAACGAACATTGGGGGTAAATAATTCCATGATTATTTACGGCGCAAGTCGAGACGCGAGCATCGCGTCTCTACAAATCTATCCAATTACCACTCTTTTTTTTAAGGATTAGCTTTAAAACATTGACAGTGGGTTACAATCCCCCCTAGCCCTCAGCACTGAAGAAGCGTTGTGCGTAACATGAGTTATTTAGTGGTAAATCCGCAGGATTTGAAGAAGAAGCGTTGTGCGTAACATGAGTGAGTAACACGCAAGCCAAAAGTTTGTTAAATACAGCTACTGTGACGGCGAATGAATATCCTGCTGACGAGCAAAAAACCCGGACGCGAGTTATTCCACACTTATCAGCCTCCATCACTGATTCGCCTGATCCACTGCAATTACCACTCCCTGGCGAACAGAGAATGTTACATTATGAAGTAGCAGCTACCTTAAGTGCTAACGCGCCTTCTGCCGCAACCGGTGTTAATTTGGTGATGACATTACCCAAGGGTGTTGAACTGCAAGCAATAAACTCCGACTATGGTATGTGCGATACCAGCCAACAGCCCACTATCACTTGCCAACTCACCGACTTAAGTGTTGACAACGCGGATGATGTGAGTCAAGTCACCGTTGGGGTTGATGTCGCTCTCAAAGATGCAGGGTTATTGGCATTAACGCTTGAAGCAAAAGTGAGTGCTAATGAATATCCAGTACACACAGATAAAGAACGTACTAAGATATTCATCGATCCTGAGTACAAAGTGGATTTAGCCTTCGTCATTGATGACTCTGGCAGTATGCAAGGAGAAATCAACCAAGTCAAAGCGGCTTTGAACAAAGTCATTGATGAGATTGATCCAGGTGAAGCACCAATGAGTGTTCTGCTTACTTTTGGCGATGAAGTGAAGTACCAAGCCATCACGCAAGACATGACTGTATTACGGGATGCGATTGGTAATTTGGAAGTATCGGGTGGTGGTACATGTCCTGAAGCCTCTTATGAAGCAATCAGCTTTGCCATTCCTCATGTCAAAGAAGGTGGAACTATCCTTTTTGCAACAGATGCATCGCCTTATGAAGGCTCCGACATAGAGGGTATGATTGCTCGTTTAAATAGTAATGGTATTCGCTTTAACGCGATGGTATTTGGGGATTGTGCAGACGAAAGTAGTTGGAATCAATAATTAAACCCTGCAACAGATACTATCGCTTAAAGTGATAACATCAGTAACTCAATATTAACCTAATTAAAGGTGAGAAGAAATTCTCACCTTTTTTTTGTGCAAACGGTACATATAAATATTCCTGATTATAACGAATTTTGGGGATACCCCCCTAACCCCCCGTACACAGGGGGAAGTCCCAAAATAGAAAAAGCAAAGTGTCGAATGATGTTTGGTTCCACCCGTGTACAGGGGGTTAGGGGGGTGTCCCCAAAATCTGTTACAATCAGAAATATTTTACATTTTTGAGAGTTAATAGAAATCCGTTTTTTTGAAAAAATCGTATTTCTTAGTAAAGACTCAGTTAGGGGCGATTCAGAGGGTTAATTTTGCGTCTTTAGCAAAATCCGTTAAAATTAAAACCTTTCTGGATAATTATACCCATTCCCCAAAATCCATGAAATCAGGAAATTAAAAATTAGTCGCTATGTTTTTAGGAAAATTCAAAGAAACCTTGGCTCGCTTTATTTGGGACTCCGATTTACATTCGTTACCCTTTTGGCGAGCGTTTTTAACACGGCTATTACGAACGATATATGCCGTTTTGCGAGATTTAACACAGGGACAATTGACACTTCAAGCCATGAGTCTTGTCTACACCACCTTGCTATCACTTGTGCCACTATTAGCAGTGAGCTTTTCCGTACTCAAGGGATTTGGCGTACATAATCAAATAAAACCTTTGTTGCTCAATTTATTTGCACCGCTGGGCGAAAAGAGTGTTGAGATTACTCAACGAATTATCGGATTTGTGGAAAAAATGGATGTGGGTGTACTTGGATCGTTAGGACTGGGATTTTTGATATATATCATTGTCTCCCTTATTTATAAGATAGAAAGAGTTTTTAATTTTACGTGGCATGTAGAACATCCAAGACCTTTCGTTCAACGCTTTAGTGATTATTTAAGCGTTATTCTTATTGGGCCCGTGTTGGTATTTTCTGCGCTTGGTACGATGGGTTCAGTGATGAGTATTTCTTTTGTTCAAGAATTAGTAGCAATTGAGTCTGTGGGTTTGATCGTCGATTCAACAACGAGAATGATTCCTTACCTGTTCATTATTGGTGCTTTTACTTTTGTTTATATCTTTGTACCCAATACGCGGGTACGTTTTAGTTCTGCATTGTTGGGCGCAGTAGTCGCAGGGGGATTATGGCAAACTATCGGTTGGGGATTTGCAGCCTTTATTGTGTCTTCAACGACTCAATATGCCGCCATTTATTCAAGTTTTGCTATTTTATTGATGTTTATGATCTGGCTATACTTAGCTTGGCTAATTTTGCTAGTAGGCTCAAGCATTGCTTTTTACCATCAAAATCCACAGTATTTAAGTACGCGCAAACGTGATTTATTGCTCAGTAATCGTTTAAAGGAACAATTGGCTTTATTGTCCATGTATGTCATCGCCAAAAGCCATTTTCAAGGAGAAAAAGCATGGACAGAGGAAAGTCTTGCTCAATATTTGGGTGTTCCTACAGTCGCATTACAAAGCGTATTGTCAGCACTTGAAAAACGCTATCTCCTTATCAGAGCGGGAGACGAATCTCCTGTTTATGTACCAGCGCGTGCTCCGGAAATGATTCCAATAAAAGAAATTTTAGAAGTCGTTCGCACTGCAGAAGATGATCGATATTTTAATACACGGAAGCTGTCTTCTGAGGATAAAGTTGATCATTTAGTAGAAGAAATTAAAGGTTCTATCGAACAAGTGTTGAAAGGACTTTCGCTGAGAGATTTGGTATTGGATGAGAAAGTGCCACTTTTGTTAACCAACGAAGAAAAGCAATCACTAAAATGAGTAAGAAATGGAGAATTTTATGATGGGATGTGCTGAAAGTGAACCATTTGCCCTCCGTGTATTGGGAGACAGTATGGAACCCGAGTTTAATGAAGGGCATATTATCACTATTGAGCCTAATGGTGTGGTTGAAAATGGTTCTTATGTTTTTGCTGTTTATGAAGAGGAATATATTTTTAGACAGTTACTTATTGAAAATGGTCGATACTTTTTGAAACCTTTAAATAAGGAATACCCAACACAAGAAATTGCTGGGTTAGATGCGATAAAGGGAGTGATTACTCAACGAGCTGGTACTCGTCGCAAAGAACATAAACGCTATGTATAATAATGTTTTTTATGTTTTTTATGTTTTTTATGTTTAATATTTTATGATTTAACATGGCAAGGGAGTTGTACAGTAAACACACTTCCTTTGCCTAACTCACTTTTTACAGTAATATGACCTCCCATTTTTTGACATAATTGATGACAAATCGTTAACCCTAAGCCCGTTCCCCCATATTGACGAGTGCTAGAACTGTCTGCTTGAGTAAAGGGGTCAAAAATTTCTTCTAATTTTTCTGGTGAAATGCCAATACCAGTATCAATAACCAGAAAAGTGAACAATTCAGCGGTACGGCTAACGTTTAAGGTAATTGTGCCACAAATGGTAAATTTAGCAGCATTACTGAGTAAGTTTTGTAAGATTTGTTGAAGTTTGGTAGCATCTCCATACATATGACCAATTTCTTGAGGACATTCAATTTTTAAATAATCGCCTTGAAGAGTTGGTTGTATCAAAGTCACAACCTCTTTGACTAATATAGCAACATCAAATTCCTTCAAAGCCATATCCATTTTTTCCGCTTCTATTTTTGTTACATCCAATATATCACTGATAATATTTAATAATTGTTTACCTGCAGTTTCAATATTTTCGAGACATCCAATAATTTCATCATCTTCCATATCAGATGCCTCTTCTCGCAGCATATCACTATAACCAATAATTGCATTCAACGGTGTGCGGAGTTCATGACTCATATTTGCTAAAAAGGCAGTTTTTGCGCGATTAGCTCTTTCTGCCATCGTTTTAGCTTGTTCAGCCGATTCTTTTGCAAGTCGCAAAGCAGTCTCGGCTTTTTTGTGTTCAGTGATATCAGCAACATTAGTCCAAATAAAACGCTCGCCATTATGGGGAACAATCAATCCTGATAATCTGACTGGTACTCGATGTCCCTGTTTATGCAGATAGTCAGTTTCACAAGGGCCACATCGTCCTGCAATTTTTAACTGGTGTAACCATTCTAGTTTTGTCTTTTTTTCGGGCGTAAACTCCCAAAAATTAAGCTTTACTGCTTCTTCAACAGAATATCCAATAATATTAGCAAAAGCCGGATTGACTTCTACGAGACAACCATCCATGTGGGTTAACGCTAAACCAATTAATGCTTCTTTAATTAAAGTACGATTGTATTTCTCACTTTCGCGTAATATAGTTTCTATACGTTTGCGTTCTTGTATTTCCTGTTGTAACAGGTTATTTTTTTCAGCTAATTCTTGAGTTCGCTTAGCAACTTCAGTTTCTAATAAATCATGCACTTCCACCAACTGATTTTCAAAAACATCACTATGCTCTGCAATGGTTTCCAAAGAAATTTCTAAATGTGTTTTTTCCTTAGTTAACGTTGTGACTTGACGACTCAATTCTTTAACGTCTAACAATAATTGTGCCTTTGAAAGTTCTTCGGCTGATTTACATGTTTCCAGCAAGTGACGTTCAAAAGCATCGTCATGCTCTGCAACAGCTTCTAACGATATTTGTAAATGTGCTTTCTCTTTTGATAATATTGCGACTTGCTGGCGCAGATGTTTCACCTCCGACAGCAGATCTACCTTTTTTAAAGTTTGTTCTTCAGGCATGATCTTAAACTCCTGTGAAAGTGTATTCCTTAAATAAATCATGTAATCGCCAATAACCGCTTACCTTGGACAATTTCCTGTTTCAAAATTGCTAAATTCTGCTAAAATCTTGTTCCTTTTTATAGCCCTTGAGAAAAATGATTCGTGGAAATTAGCCCTTAAGGTAGTGCGTTAAAGCTTCGACTCCAATATTTTAAGCTATAACTTTATTATTATACCTGGCATGAGTCGCCGTAAATTTTTTGACAACTTTTCTTGCCACGCAATTTTTTCATCACATAAAACGATCAATTCAAGTTCAAGTGCTTTTATATCACACACATTGATCACAAACTTAGTCATCATATTGATACCAGAACTATTTAAAAATTTTAGCTCCCGCAAATCTATTGTTAAATTTTTTGGCTGTTGCTGCTCTGCAGCCAAATTGAAAAGTTGCAAGATGGGTTCATATTCTTTTGCACCATTAAGAAGTAATGAACCTTTGCAAGTAATCAAAGCAACATCTGAATCATAAGTAACGCTGTATTTATCCGTTTTGATTTCCATACCTAAACTCTCATCATAAAGGTGTCTACGTGTTCAGAAACTTAAAATTGCAATTTTTACAATGATACCTGATAATCATCATTTCCTAAACATAGCCTTTTTCTTTATGAGCTGATGAATTTACAGGCGTTTTGAATTTTTAATGTTACAAATCCAAATACACCATTGTACTGACAACTGTAATGGGTAACTCCGCTTGAAGAACCTCAAATTTCCAGCCTAATTTAGCGGAGTAATCACATATCATACTCAACAATCCCAATCTGGAGGGGGCATTGACACCTTTCCTTGCATTGATTTTCATTGATTGAATATACAAATCATCAGGTTCTTCTTTCAATACTTGCTTAATAAAAGCCTGAAAAGATTCGATTTGCTGGCTATTAATAGTATTTGTAACACAAAATATCAATCTATCTTCATACAATGAAAATCCAATTTTTGCCGTAAATGGTAGACTATCATCCTGAAATTTCATAGCATTTTCCAACAATTCATTAGCAATATACTTTACAGCATCCTTGAGATTTTCCACTTCTAAGCTATCTTCTTGTTCGTCTTCACTTTCTCGTTTACTTACAAAAAACGTCTTAAAATATTCAGCAATAAAATCAGCAGACAATCCATTGTTTTGCCAACGTTTTTTTAAAGGCACCGAACTAGGTGAAAAACCTATTGTTAAATATTCATCCTGTTCCGGTAATTCGTCAATAAAATGACCAAATATTTGTTTCATGCTTGAATGATCCTTTTCATTGTTTAAAAAATCAAAGAATTTTAGAAATAGATGATTCTCTTAATCCAATTAATTCCTAAATACTAAAATCTATTAAGTTTTCATCCTACCATGAAACCTAAGTCAAAGTATATAGCCTTCCCAAATAATCAATGGATAATAAGGTTTTAGTATTATAGGTACTTTAATTTTTAATAAATTTTATGGGATTTTAGTAAGTGTCCATCTGAAAACTCAATACCTTTAAGTTAAATATAATTAACATTTTTTAAGGTATTGGTAAAAAAGAATTGTAAATCACGTCTTTCAGAATGACAAATCTAACGAAAACAAATTATGAGACTACACTTTACCAATTTCTATGATTTTGGTAGGGCAGTTGCGGAAAAATAATATACCCCAAAATCCTTCGAGGTAAAAGTTTTTACATGCAGAATTTTTTGCCTAACTGTTTGGTATTTATTTTAAAGTGGGAAACAATTGTTATTTTATTTCCCACAACTTTCTATACTCTGAACGTTCAAGTTTTCGGATTTAAGACCTGACAGGTTTTGAAAACCTGTCAGGTCTGGCGTGCGTTTTTAGTATATTCTCATAATCCGAAAACCTGAACGTTTGGAGTATAAAATTGTTTTACACCAAAATGATAAATTGGAAATTGTGGAGTTTAGGCTAAAATTAATAATCCCCATTTCTTATAGAACTGTGGTTTTTTCTAAAACACATATATTATTTCCTGCGTTGTTTCTTATGTCAAGGTTATTATTATAAACTGATGTTACGCACTATACTTCTAAAGGGTGTCGGAATGTAGGGTGCGACACCGTCTTTCTGGAACAGGCAAAAAAATCACCTGAGAGAAAAAAGGGTGCGTGGGACACACCCTACACTCTCTATCGTTTTTAAAAACTCTATAAATGCACACCCTTTCTAAACTTGACATCAAGCCTGTCATTTCGATTTTCAAGAAGCAGTGTGCGTAACATGAGTTATAAAGTTTTTTAGAAAAAAATAGCTGTCAATAATTCCATGCTTGAGAAAAAGTAAGAAAAAATAGAAAAAACTTTAAAAGTCTTTAATTTTTTAAGTCATATTTTTTCATACACTCCATTAAATATGACCAAAATTACCCCATTATTTTGAATTTACCAATTTTGAATTTATAATTAAAGGTAAAACGATATTTCACAATTATCCAGAAAAGTTTTATTTTTGGTAAAAATCATTAATGTCAGCCAATTCTGTTTAATACAAAATTTTGATAACTATAACTCTTTAAAATATCTAAAGGGTACAATTAATTCTATTTTGTACATTTAATAAAATCAATGACTTGTAGGGTGGATAAAGCAACAGCGTATCCACCAAAAGTCTTGATTAATCAGGTGGATACTTTATCCATCCTACATGAAATCTAACAAAGTAGAATTAATAGAAAATTGAGAGAATGACAAATTATGGAAGCAATAATATTTACTGGCATACAAGCAACGGGAAAATCTACCTTTTATCAACAATATTTCTCAGATACACATTCACGCATAAATCTTGATATGCTTAAAACTCGGCATCGAGAAGACATTATTTTAAGAGCATGTATTGAAGCTAAACAACGTTTTGTTGTTGATAATACCAACCCTACCGTAGAAAACCGACAAAAGTATATTATCTTGGCAAAAAAAGCAGGGTTTAAGATTATTGGTTATTATTTTCAATCAAAAATCAAAGAGGCTATTCAACGAAATAATACACGTACTGGTAAAGCTTGCATACCAGAAAAAGGTATTACCGCAGCTTATGCAAAACTACAAATCCCTAATTTTTCTGAAGGGTTTGATACTCTTTTTTATGTTAGCATTAAGAACAATAACAACACATTTACTGTCTGTGAATGGTTTAAATAAAATTTGACATTGTTTCCGTTTTTTGAATCTAAAATTTATTTTGGAAGATGGTAAAAAAAATTATGAATTAAAATTGATAAAGAAATTTATTCCAGAAATAATAATTTTTGACATTGGCGAAAGTATTAATAAAGCTGCTAAGTTTTGTGACATGTATAAAGCAGCAAAATTATCTACAGTCCCGTATTTTTTTTAGGGCAAAAATTTTTGTTTTTTTGTTGATGATAAAAATTA
>JAUCGK010000122.1 GCA_030378085.1 Candidatus Parabeggiatoa sp. HSG14 | reverse complement strand
TTTGGGGACACCATACCCCCCTAACCCCCCGTACACGGGTGGAACCAAACATCATTCGACACTTTGCTTTAATTTTTCTATTTTGGGACTTCCCCCAGTGTACGGGGGGTTAGGGGGGTAAAAAGGTAGGTGTCCCCAAAATTCGTTATAATCAGAGTTTTTTTACCCATTTCTTTAATACTTTCTTTTTTGAGTAAGAGAAAAGTGTTACCTTCCTTCTCTTTAAGCCATACTTTTTTAGAATATTAATAATTTTAGGAATCCAGCGAGTCTATGCTTAAGCGGTGAAGTTTTATAACCTTATTATCCACTTTTAAGAATTTTTTGGATTTGTAATTCATAAATAATTCCAAAGTAGATTTTTAATAATTTTAAGATTTATAAATCAAATTATTTGGGAAAATTTAAACAGTTTGTGAAATATCTACATCGATTTATCTTTGCAATAATGTGATTTTTGGAGTCAAACTTCAGTTTGAAACAAACGGATATCATGTTTTCATGGAAATGTAATAACAAATCATTACACCTAACTTGATCAATATCTTTGTTAATTTATATAGATTTTATTTATAATAATTATAGGATTTTTAGCGATATTTTGAAAACGTGGTATAATTTTTTGAGAATATTGAAATCCTAATCCAAGGTTATTATAAATAAACCTACCGCCAACGTCACAAAACAAGCTACGTACTTCTAAACTTTATTAGAGAAAAGGGTTATGTTTAAAAAAATATTACCTTATTTTTATCTTTAAATTTTATGACAATGACGCTCTTATCCCCTCTTCTTCCAAACACCGAAAACAAAATTTTTTTTAATTTTCAAGAAGTTTTATTTTTTGGTGTATAGTCATCTTAGTCTATGATAATTGAATAGCCGTTTAAATTTAACCTAAGCCGAAAAATGTTCACTATAAAATAAAGGAATTGCGTATGCAATATCCGTAAGGCTTAGCGCGTGTTTTGTTATTATCACTGATCCTTTGTAGCGTAACTTTATGGTTAGTACCACAAATCCCATCAGCATATTCAGTACCAACACTTTAGATATTGAGGCATGGGTGAAACGTATTGCTAAAGATCGCCCGAAAGCCGAACAACAAACAATTAGTAAAGCTTGTATTTGGGCAGAGGAAGTACATCAATCTCAAACTCGTGCCCCAGGTGAACCTTATCTTATCCATGTTATTACTGTTGCCGATATTTTGGCACAACTTGGTATGGATACGGACGTTTTAGTTGCTGCTATTTTGCATGATGTTGTTGAAAATAAGCAAGTGACACTTGATGATATTCAAAAACGTTTTGGCTCTGTCATTATGCGTTTGGTTGATGGCGTTGCTAAAATGAAATTTATTGAGGAACTCAACGATCATTCAAATAAGGTTATCAATACCAAAAATCAAACAGAAAGTTTACGTAAAATGCTATTGGCGATGGCTGAAGATGTGCGAGTTGTACTTATCAAATTAGCTGATCGTCTGGATAATATGCGCCTATTGCGTTATCAAGATAAAAATAAGCAACAGCGAGTTGCTCGTGAAACTTTGGATTTATTTGCCCCACTGGCTAACCGTCTTGGTATTGGACAAATAAAATGGGAGCTTGAAGATTTATCTTTGCGTTATTTAGAGCCAGAAACTTACCAAAAAATGGCAAAGTTATTAGATGAACGCCGTATTGATAGAGAAAACTATATTCAAGAAATCATGACCTGTTTATCTAGTGCACTCCAACATGCTGGGATTAAAGCCGAAATTTTTGGTCGTCCTAAACATATTTATAGCATTTGGCATAAAATGCTAAAAAAAGGGATTGATTTTGAGAAAATTTTTGATGTACGTGCTGTGCGAGTTCTGGTTAATACTGTAAACGAGTGTTATATGGCACTTGGCGTTATCCACAATAAATGGCAGCCTCTGCAAAACGAGTTTGATGATTATATTGCTAATCCAAAAAACAATAATTATCAATCCTTACATACAACACTAATAGGTCCTGAGCAAAAAATTTTTGAGGTACAAATCCGCACTCACGCTATGCATCACCATGCTGAACTTGGCGTTGCCTCGCATTGGCGTTATAAAGAGGAAAATGCCAAATTAGATACTGGTTTTGAACAAAAAATTGCTTGGTTAAGGCAAATTTTACAATGGAAAGATGAGGAAGGTGATGCGGGCGATTTTCTTGATCGTTTTAAGTCAGAAATTTTTGAAGATCACGTTTATGTTCTGTCTCCACAAGGTCAAGTCATTGATTTACCTCAGGGCGCAACGCCATTGGATTTTGCTTATTATATTCATACCCAGTTAGGACATTGTTGTCGTGGTGCTAAAATCAATAATCGTATTGTACCCTTGACTTATGTCCTCAAAAGTGGCGATTTGGTTGAAATTTTAACCTCAAAGGTGGAGAAACCAAGCCGTGATTGGCTAATTCCGCGGGCGGGTTACCTCAAAACGTTGCGAGCCCGATCTAAAGTCAAACTGTGGTTAAAAAAACAAGATAATCAACAACATGTATCAGAAGGACGGAATTTATTAGAACGTGTGCTACGCCGTTTCAATATTAAGAATTATAACCTTGAACAATTAGCACACAATTTGCGCTTTAAATTAGTGGATGATTTGTTAGCTTCCGTGGGTAGAGGTGATACCACGATGCTTCAGATTGCTAGAGCTTTCAAAGAACAAGTTCTCCCAAAAAAACAACAATCTCTTCCCGTCGTTGCTAAGCCAAGTGATACCAGAGATGATATTCATATTAAAGGGGTTGGTGGATTATTGGCGCAAACGGCTGGTTGTTGTAATCCTGTTCCTCATAATCCGATCATTGGTTATATTACTAAAGGACGTGGTGTGGTTATACATCGTTGTGATTGTCCTAATGCCTTACATTGGCAAGATGAGGGTAATGAGCGTTTAATTGAAGCTGAATGGAGCCAACCTTCGATACAGCAAACTTTGATCTATCCACTGAGTATTCATGTTATAGCGATTGATCGCCCTGGATTATTGCGTGATATTTGTACTATTATGACTCAAGAAAAAATCAATATTTTGGCAACTAATACAAAAACCAGTGCTGATAGTAATGTTAAGATGATGTTTACGTTAGAAGTCAACAATCTTGATCAGTTGAGCAGGGCATTGGCGAAGATTGACAATTTAGCTAATGTAATGAAAGTATGGCGTAAAAGCTAAGAAATGGATAATTGATAATTATAGTTTTTCACATAAATAATTTCACACACCAAACCTGACAGGTTTTAGAAACCTGACAGATTTTAGAAACCTGTCAGGTTTTTTGAAGTTATTTTTTTGCTGATTGTAACAGATTTTGGGGACACCCCCCTAACCCCCCGTACACGGGTGGAACCAAACATCATTCGACACTTTGCTTTTTCTATTTTGGGACTTCCCCCTGTGTACGGGGAGTTGTGTACGGGGGGTGTCCCCAAAATTCGTTATAATCAGTTTTTTTGAATGTCTATTAGGAGGCTTGAGAAAGCTTCATGCGTAACATCAGTTATTCAATTGAATCCCCTTTTTGGGAAAATTTTTTTGTACGATTTTATTGCGATTATATTTTTTTTGGTAAAGTTCCTAAAGCCACCTTTTTTTCTATCATGATAATTTGGTCGATACATGCAATTTTTCTGCTCCTTGCATTTCCTCATTTCTATATTTTATCTCTCATAAACTGCATTGGTTAGAAAATTTCCTATTGCATAAGATTTTAATTTTGAGTAGTATTACATTTTCAGTTGGTAAATAGTTGGCAATTTTTAGGTTGTGAATAATTTTATTATTTAATAAAAACATTATAAATTTATGCCATACAGTGCCTTTAAAAAAATTGAACAAGTTGAAGAGCAATTCGGGATTATAATCACTCAACATCATTCATTATTTGCAGACACTGAAAAACTTCAACCCAGTCAATATCTTAAAGAAACTCTGCGTAGAAATATCTCTTTAGCATTAAATATTAATACCGAAAAGGCTCGTTCCGAATTCATTATTGCGCCGCTACTACTTGAAGTCAGGGAGCAGTTACAAAATAATATCAGTTTATTTTCTGGAATTGAGTTTAATGTAGAAGCCGAAAAAGAGTTAAATGGTTTTTGTGATTATATTTTGAGCTTATCACCCAATCAGGCTATTTTAAGAATGCCAGTTGTTTGCGTTGTCGAAGCCAAAAATGAGCAAATTAAATCCGGTTATGCCCAATGTATCGCAGAGATGATAGCCGCCAAACAATTTAACGATAAAAAATCCAAACCACTGAAAAGTATTTTAGGCGTAGTCACGACTGGGAGTAATTGGAAATTTATGACATTACAAAACAACAATATATTAATTGATTTTGAAGAATATTTAATAGGAGACGTGGATAAAATCTTAGGTATCTTTAAAACATTTATAGACAGTTGTTAAAATGAAACACTTTATTCAATTGACTTATTATTATCCTGATTGTAACAGATTTTGGGGATACCCCCCTAACCCCCCGTACACGGGTGGAACCAAACATCATTCGACACTTTGCTTTAATTTTTCTATTTTGGGACTTCCCCCTGTGTGGGGGGTTAGAGGGGGTAAAAAATTATGAGACTGAGTAGTTACAAAATCGGACGGTAATTATGCCTTTTATCTCTGCTGAACAAACTCAAGAAATACCCGTTGTTCATAACAGGGAAAGACAATGGTAAGAAAAAAAACAAGTTATGATCCATTATCTTCACCTGAAGATTGGCCAAACATTGATTCTATAGTCACGGAAGATAATGAACCGATAGATATCTTTTCTGAAAAACAACAGCGTTTTCTTATTACGAGTTTATATCGTTTATGGCGAGGACATAGTAAGTCATTTATAGCTTTAGTGAATGTCGGTTTATTTTATTTGCCTGATAAACCTCCTCTTGTTCCTAATGTTTTAGTGAGTTTAGATGTTAAACTACCTGATGACCTTTGGCACAAATTTAACCGTTCTTATTTTGTATTTCAATATGGTAAACCGCCTGAAGTCGCTATTGAAATTGTTTCCAATCTCAAAGGGAAAGAAGCAGGGAGCAAATTCAAAGATTATGCACAAGCCAAAGTCCGTTATTACGTAATTTTTGACCCTGAAAACCAATTAAAAAAAGGGGAGCTACGTATTTATGAATTGCACAATACGGATTATATTGAAAAAACAGATAGCTGGTTAAATGGAATTGAATTAGGTTTAACGCTTTGGGAAGGTTACTTTGAAGATAAACACGATACTTGGCTTCGTTGGTATGATATTGATAATAAAGTTCTTTTAACGGGAGATGAAAACGCTAAAAAAGAACGCCTTGCCAAGGAACAAGCCGAAAAACAAGCAGAACAAGAACGTTTAGCTAAGGAACAAGCCGAAAAACAAGCAGAACAAGAACGTTTAGCTAAGGAACAAGAACACCAACGTGCTGAACGTTTAGCCGCCCAATTACGTGCAATGGGTATTGATCCTGATAAAGAGGGCTGAATTTCTTTTTCAAAGGAATTTTAATGATGAAATTTTCTAGCTGATTTTAATTTAGAACAGATCACTATGTTACAAGAAAAAGATTTTAGTCAAATACAAGATTATATTATCCAGGTTTTACCTCAGGTTCTGCCCCAAGCGTTGTCTCAAGTATTACATGAACAACCAGAATTTATAACCACTATTGCGGGTATGATTGCTCTGCAATACCCAAGACGCGATGAGTTTGCGCGTTTATTGGATGAAGTTAAGTTGCTACGGGAGGATTCAAACCGGCGTTTTGAATTGATGCGTGAAGAAATCAATCAACGCTTTGACCAAATTGACAAGCGGCTTGGAAAAAATGACTAAGCTAGGAAACCTCAGTCGATGTTCTGACTGACAAAATCATGCGATTTGATTCACGACTCAATATCATAGCGGGTACATTAGGCACTGAAAAAGGTGAGAGGCTTGAAGTTGCTTTTGCAAGAGCTTTATCTTATGCTTTAGAAAATCCCGACATAAAGCCAGATTCTATCAAACTGCGCCAACGTTTTGTGGATACTGAGGGTAAAGTTTTTCTTAAGAAAGGCAAAATTATTGAAGTTGATGTTATTGCAGAAAATGGCAAACTAACCGTTTTTGAAATGAAGGCAACAGCGAGAACAACTGATGTTGATATATTTGCAATGAAAGTTAAATTAGTACAATTACAAAATACAGATAAACAGGTGAAAGGGATTATTGTTTCCCCAGGCGCAAATGAAGAAGTCAAACAATGCTGTGCTGAATATGGAATCGCACTTTTTGATTAGTTAGAAGGTACAACCAAACCGATTTACTATTTTTATCAATGACTTTAAAAAAACTTGAGGAGTTTTATATGATGAAACATTTTAAGCTGTACTTATTTGTAGTTTTGACAGTTGTTTCTTCGTTGGCTTTTGCATCCTATCAGAACTCTTTTGATAAGGGTAAAGATGCTTTTCAACGGGGGCAATTTGAAGTTGCAGTGCAATATTGGGATGAGGCTCTTAAACTCACCTCTCCAGACAACCCAAAACGGTACATAGATACGTCGGTACGCTTGGCTGCGGCTTATCAAAAATTGGGGCGTTTGAAGGAAGCGCATAAGCTGTTGGAAACTGTGTTGCCTTTAGCTGAAAATGGTAATGATCCAGTATCTCACGCTAAAGTTCTTATGCAATTGAGTGATGTTTACTTGGCTATGCGTAATTTCAAAGAAGCTCACATGGATTGTGGGATGCGAAAAATCAGTCAGGATATACTCCCATTTTTAGAAGGCGAAACTTTTACATCGCAGAATCTTATAGGTGAAGCGTTGTATTATCTTAAAAAGGCAAAAGAAGTTCTTATAGAAAATGATCTTAAAAAAACCGATAAACCATTATTATGGGCCAATTTATTGAATAAAAAGGGTAATATTTTGTTACAGGAAGCTCATGTGTTGGCTAGAAAAGGCGAAAATATAGATGCCGAAGATAAATATAATGATGAAGTTTTTCCCATTTATAAACAAAGTATAAATTTGATAAAAAGCAGCTTAACACAGGCGGAATTAAATCTCCAAGCGTCACAAATAAGGCTTAAAGTTGCAATGAATATTATTCAGGGAATAGTAGACTATAATGGTGGTAATTTTGAGATATTGCAGGAAGAACTTGGGATAACCATTGAAACGGTTTTGCAATGGATAGAGGAATTACCAGATTCGCATGATAAAGCCTTTATTTTGATTGGTTTTTCTCAACTTATCATGAAAAAACAATCATTTTTAACAGAAGATAAACCTTCAATTTCTCCTCAGCAAAAATTATTTGCTTATAATATTTTGATGAAAGCTTTAAAAGTAGCTGATATTCAAAAAGATTATCGTTCTATGATGTATGCGTGGTTTGAACTTGCTAAACTGTATGCTGGAAATCAACGTTATCAAGAAGCAACTCTTTTGGTAAAGAAGGCGATTTCTCATGCATTGAATCCTGATATGTTGTATCGTTTAGAATGGCATTTAGGGAGATATCTAAAAAAACTAGAGGTTCACGATTCAGGAACTTCAAAAGAGCATCAGAAAGCCATAGAAGTTGCTTACGAAAATGCTACAAAATATTTAAAACAAACACGAAGGGAATATGGTAGCCTTCCTGAGTCATTCTACGAAGAAAAAGAAGAAGAAAAAATTTACTTTGGATGGCTAGATGTTTTATTAAAACGTGCTTCTATAGCCACAGGTGGTAATGAAAAACAAAAACAACTCCAAAAAATTATTGAAGTTGTTGAACAACTGAATGCTGCCGAAGTACGAAATTATTTTCAAGATGAATGCATTACTGAACAATTACAGGACAGAATTCAACATTTGGATACCGTTTTACCTGATAAAGTGGCCGCTTTCTATCCTCTTTTGTTTGAAGATCGCATTGAATTGCTTTTGAGTTCAAACAAAGAAATACAACAGATAACTGTTTATCCTCATGTAAGTATGAAGGATTTAGAGAAAAGAATTTATGACTTTAAAACACGTTTAAAAGAACGAAATTGGGGCGAAATAGAACAGAAAATTGCCAAAGAACTTTATACATGGTTAATTAAACCATTAAACAATTTTTTGACTCCTGAACATTTAGACACTCTTGTTATCGTTCCATACGGAGAGATGAATAATGTTTCTTTCGCTGCTCTAGTTGATGAACAAGATGGTAAATTCCTTATTGAAAAGCTGTTTACTTTAGTTTTCACGCCTGGGATAAAATTTATAGACTTTAGCGATTCTATGCCGCGTGACAATATTCGTGCATTATTGACTGGTTCTGATTTTGAAGGGGTTGCAGGGACTACACAACTTCCAAACGTTCCTGAAGAATTAAAAAAAATACGAAAACTCTTTATGAGTAAAGGTTTTCGTTCAACAGTACTTGAAAAAGATAAATTCACATTTAACAATCTGAAACAGGAATTAAAAAAAGAAGCTTATTCTGTTGTTCATTGTGCGACTCATGGAAAGGTTACTAATGATCCTGATGTTCTTTTTTCGTTGAGTCTCCATGGAGAGGAAAAAGTAGAAAAAATACGGTTAAAAGAGTTAAGAACTTTTTTTGTTAAACTTGACAGAGATTTTAAAGGACAACCTATAAAACTGCTTACTTTAAGTGCTTGTGAAACCGCAAAAAGAAGAGGACATTTGGTCTTAGGGTTTGCAGGGTTGTTGCTAAAAGCAAAAATACCTAGTTCAATGGGGACATTGTGGCAGGTAGAGGAAAAATCATCTGGAAAATTGATGGAAAGATTCTATTTTGAACTATTGGAAGGTAATTCTAAAGCGCAAGCTTTGCAAAAAGCTCAACAATATTTGTTGGAATTAGGAAGACAAAAGGAAAAAACCAATGAACCTTATGATAAGCCTTATTTTTGGGCTCCTTATTTACTAATAGGTAATTGGCGTTAATTGGTATTCATCAAGACACTTATGAGCATGAAATTGTTGGAGCAAACCTGACAGGTTTCTAAAACCTGTCAGGTTTAGTGTCGAAGTTATTTTGTGTACATTCCTTCCTTAATTTAAAAACGTTCGATTTAAAATTTCTGTAAATTGGTTAGCTGGCATCCAAACTTTAGTTTGTATTGTTATGCCAAACTAAAGTTTGTCCTACTCTAAAAAATTAGGGTCGGCTTCCTGCTTCAAGTCCCATCCTAACTATCTCTGCTTCGCCAACTGATTGTTGATAGGCTTCAAACCGCCATTCACTTCGTTTTACTAACTCATCAGAACTATAGGAGTGTTTTGAAACAACCGTAAATCCTCTGTTTGCGGATGTGCCATTAGCATCAGTAATTTTTACATAATAACTCTTCTTAAGCTTAAATTTGAAACCACCTGGTTCCTGTTGTGGAACAGCAATTCTCAACACTTTATCACCATCATTAACTCCAGTAACTCTTGAAGAGCAGACATCATCCCCTGGACAATGCCAGGTTCTTTTGTTGCGTGATTTTGACTTCTGTTGAAATCTTATGGTATAAGGTGCTTTTCCACCAGCCCAAGCAAAATGAACTTCTGTTTTGCCAGCTTCAAGTTTGTTGTTTCGAACACTGCCCTCATTTAACACTTTTACTTTAATCACCTCTCCCTTGCTTATTGCAGTAAGTCTTTTAGGTGGTGGATCGTTTATCAAATCACCCACCCAATTTGTCATGCTACACCACCATCCGCTACAAGCTTTAACCTCAATGGAATATGGTTTTGCCTTACCGTTATCATCGTGAGTCGATTGATAAGTTAGAGTAACTTCTTCACCATTTTTGAATGTCAGCCTAATTTCAGCTTGTTTACTCAGCACAATGATTGTATCACCATTATACACAGGGCTATACCACTTTACCTTAGTTGTTTTTTCATTATGCACCCACTTAAATGATACTTCCTTGAAGTTGTCGTCAACCTTGAGGTTGTCAACATAACCAACATCCCCTGCATTTGCCCATACAGGCATTACCTGAAAAAATAGAAAAAGACACAACAGTCCGCTTCTAAAGAAGATAGCCCATTTCCAAAAAGGGTTGTCTTTTAACTTCCCATCTAACAACATATTTAAACCTCCTCATAATAAAAATGAGTTTGTGTTTAGAATACCACATTTTTCAAATGTAGTATTTTCCGCCATGAAAATAGCACAAACGCGAAATATACCTTAATGTACTATTTACTTGGATTCTTTTACTTTATACAATACCTTCGCCAATTATCCTACTGAATAAGTAGGTTATCATATGATATTACTTTAATTTCAAGCAGTTATCGTATTTTTAACCCCAATGAGGCTTATTTTAAATCTCGTTGATTTTTAAGCATTTTTATAATAATTGAGTTTAATACTCAAGATTTTGGCGAAGGTATTGTTTATAAAGATACCTTTGAAATGTCACTTGTTGATTTTTTTTCTTTAGGTCGTGACAACCATTCTTTAGCTCCACTAAACATTTGGTACAACTTGACGATCAACAAAGGTAATATAACATTTAACCACATACCATGATAAAGAAGAAAAAAACTAACAGCTACCAGCAACCCAATTATCGCAAATAAAAATACTGATACCCATTTCCCTTTATTAGAATAAAAAGAAATTGTTGTAATTACAATGAAAAATGCAGCTATTAGTAATGATATCCACATAGGTACTGGCTTAATGGTTCCATATTGTAATAAAGTATAAACAGCATTGATAAATAAGAGAGAACCGGGCATATCTTCTATCGGAGTTGAAACAATATCCTGTGCATCACGATTGCTTGCACCAATGACAACAATGCTATCTTTAAATGCTGTCAAATCAAAATGTTCTAGTGACTTCTCCTCAGCATAATGTTCAGCAGGGCGAATGGTTAAAACAGGCTTGCCAGAATTATCATGTACCAAAGGTTGCCAAGGAATACGGTACATAATTCGGTGTTGAAGATTTTGACGATCAGTGCTTATTGTCAAATTACAAAGAGTTATGTTTTTTGGTAGTGATTGTTGATGGTAGTCTTCTTTGATATGACAACTTTTTGGTTGTAAAGGACGCAACGAATTTCTTATACTTTCGACTGTACATCCGTCCTGAACTAACCCCATAACTAATAATTCAACCGAAGGAATAATCCCCTCCTCTTGCTTATCCTCAGAACAAGTATATTCCCATAGTCTCCATCGTCTAACCTGATTTGTAACACCTGATTGAAGAAATTCTACTGAAGCCCACTGTAGATAAGATATTGATTCTTCTGTTATCACCTCATCTAAAAAACCTTTACGTGGTGTAAGAATAATATCTCCGGAAGAACTCTTAAAAACACGACCAAAAATGATAGGAGGACATGCTAATTCACTATCTTTTTTAGCCTTGTTGCAATCAGTAACATGATTAACCAAATATTCTTTGAGCTGCTTGTCCAATTTTTCTTTATCAGATTGACTCACATCAATATCTACTACGATTAGACGTGCTTTAGCATTTTTTGCAACATCTATTAAATTTTTTAATTTATCTCGTGGCGTAGATTGAACTCCCCATTTATCGTAGGTATTACTATCAATATTGAGGAACACAAAAGGTGGAATCTTGTTTTTTTGTATGGAAGGAATCCATTCTTGATAAAGCGGCATTATCAAATCTATCATACCATCTTCTGCTTCTCCCAACTTGGGAATTGAATAAAAAAAAGTCATTACCAAGTAGATAAAGCCCAAACCAATTACCAAATTAAAAACGATTTTTCCATAGATATTTGACGGTTTAGACTCTGATATATCTCCCATTTTTCCATGAAGAAAAAGATGACGTATTTTTTGCAATACATAATTCAACACAAACACTGCCAAACTAAACAGACCTAAAACAATAGAAAATCCAACCAATAATTTCATAATTCACCTTATTAAAAAATTCAAATTTTTAGAAGTCCATATAACAATACTTCTCTATTTCTCTTGTGAATCAAAAAATTAAGCCCCTATAACGACTGTTTCACCAACATTATAGTTTTTTCTTTTTTGCCAAGAAAAAGTTAGGCAGTGTTTTTGATACCATGTCCGAAGATATAACCACAACCAAGGTTCAAAAGACTTTCGGATTATTTGATAAATACTTATCACAACTAAAGGGACTGCAAAATTAAACCACATGCTATAGTGAAAAAACATGATCATAGCAACAGGTAATAATCCAAAAATGATCAGTATACCCGAAATTATCATCCCCCAACGCGAAGGAAATATCATAAAAAAAATGCTCATAATAACTATAAATAACGCCTTTATTGACACATCAATAACTAAAAATAATTCAATTTTTTCATAGTGCCATAAAGAGTAAAGAGTATTAGCAACAATAAGCGTACTTGGCATATCGCCTAGTGAAGTTAAATAAATATTCCGTCCCTCACGGTAACTTCCCCCAATAATCACAATGCTATTTTTCAGAGTTGTTAAATCTACTTGTGAAAGAGACTTTGCGTAAGGTTGCGCTGAAAAAATCGTTAGTGCAGTACCCCCTGATTTATCAGTCAATAAATATGGTAGCTTGGGTGGACGGTGATTAACTAGCCAGCTCATGCTGTACATAATACGTTGGTCAATGCCCCCTTTTTCTGTGTTAATACCACAAAGATTAAAAGATACTTCAAGAATATCGTTATCACAGTTTTTAGGCTTAAGTAATTGCAACGTATTTTGTACATCTTGAATAATACAATCTTCTTTAACAAGACTCATTGCTAATAATTCAATTGATGGAATAATCACGGGTTGTCTATTACTTGTACAAGCAGGTTGCCATAATTTCCATCGCCTTATTATTTTATCACCTCTTGGGTAAAGCTGTGTTGATGCCCATTGTATATAAGGTGCAGATTGAGTCATTATTTCATCTAAAAAATGAGTACGCAATATCGGAATAAAACGTTCTTCAGTCGTAAAACTACGCTTAAGAATAACCAGCGGACAGGTAGAATCATCTTGTTTTTTTCTACACTCAGTGACATAGCTTATCAGATAATCTTTCAAAACTTGATCATCAGGGTGCAATTGATCACTTTCAGTCGGTGTTCTTTGTCCAATATCAAAATCAACAATTATCAAACGTGCTTTAGCTTCTATCGCCGCATTAACTATGTTTACTAAATGTTGACGTGACGGCATGAATAATGGCTCACCCCAATCATAATAAGTTTTGTCGTCAACATCCAAAAAAACAAAATTTGGAATATTTTTCTCATACAAAGGTGAAATACGATTTTGACTAATTTGCATTAACCAATCCATACTGGCATCTTCTTTTTCTATTAGCCAAGGAGAATCACTAAAATACCATAAGGCAAAAGCAACGCCTAACCCTAAAAATAAATTTATAACAAGATTGCGAGAAAACGAATGGGCAAATAAAGATTTTATCCATTGGGAGAGTTTATTCCACTGTTGCTCTAGTTTTTTTTTTGTGATTCATTCGTCCCTTCTAAATCTGGAGTTCCCATTGGTGGCATTTGATTTATTAAACTATCTACACCATCTGTATTAATGGGTTGTGCTTCATTATTTTCCTTTTCTGATTCTGAAGTTTTCTCATCTGATGGTTTATCTTTTTCTTCCCCATCATCGGTTTTATTTGCTTGTTCTTCCCCCTTCTTTTTTGGTTTGGAAAATCTATTCCATGTCTTATTCGCAAAAGTTGTTAATTTCGTTGTTATTTTATTAGATTGTTTTATCTTCTTTGACAAATCTTTTACAACAACTTCATCAAACTGTTGAGTAAGCGACTGTTCTATCCCTTTTGACAGTTCTTTTACCAATTTATTTGAACCAATTTTTTTAACGAGTGATTGTTTAACTTCCTTTTCTAAATCTTGTCTCCGCACTTTGAATTGCTGATAATCAGCCACTATTTGAGAAACGTGTACAGCTAATAAAGGCAGTACAAAACTTATCCAGAAATTGTTTGCAAACAGATAAACAGTCGCAGGTGTCAAGGCAACAATAATTATCCCACTAATAATAATAGTCCAAAACGAATTTCTAAAGAAATCAAAAATAAACGTTATTGCCACAATCAGTAATACAAGCCATAATAATTTGTACCAATTTGAAGTAGGCTGCATTTCTCCATATTGCAACAACGAGTAAAACGCGTTAATAACCACTAACCCACCAGGCATCGTTCCTAATGGTGTTGAATGTAAATTATCTTCGTCACTATAACTACTACTAATGAAGACTATCTTATTTTCTAACTTTCTTCCAACACTTGTTTTAATGGAATCCAAATAAGGTTGGGCTGAAAAAACGGTTAAAATCAGTTTACTGGGTAAATCTTCACCTCCAGAATCTCGTTGAGAATAGCGCAACACCCAGTTATCAGCAATGTTTTGAGGTGGATTCCAAGGCAGATGGTACATAATCCGTTGGAAAGTGCTATATACTCCATCTGTAAATTCCAACCCATCAGCAATTTTAATTGGCTTTGACAATTCTGATTTTGCGATATGCTCATCACCACAAACTGTCTGTTTAAATCGTACCAGTTCCTCATTAATTTTGTCTTGTGCTTGTTGAGGCGTATCAAGACGAATCATGGCTGCTGCTAACAATGGAGTCGATGGCATAATATCGGGTTTTTCTTCCGCTGTACAAATAGACTCCCATAATTTCCACCGCCTAATTGCATTGTCATAAGAAGACGGCTGAAATAGTGGTGCTGCCCATTGTATATAAGGTGCTGAGTTTGTCACTGCTGTTTCCAAAAAACCAATGCGTGGTTGATGTATTGGCTTCTTCCCCTCAGTTAGTGAATCTGGTAAAGGGCGGAATGCTCTGTCCAAAATAATCGGTGGACATGTTTTTTCTTGGCAATTAGTTTTGTAGTTTGCTAAATAATCGTATAATGCTTTGTCACTTTTATGTTGTACTCCCTCCTGTTGCCATTCATCTATAAGCGTTTTTTGACTTAAATCAACATCGACAATAATTAAACGTGCTTTTTCTTTAACTGCAACGTCAATCAGTTCTTTTATTTTATCTCTTGGTGCAAATAAAGGATATTTCCAAATTTTATAAGTTTGATTATCAATATCCAAAAATGCAAAGGATGGAATTTTCTTTTCAGTGATTGACGAAATTTCATTTTCGGATTGCATCGCCAAATCTAAACTGGC
>JAUCGK010000121.1 GCA_030378085.1 Candidatus Parabeggiatoa sp. HSG14 | reverse complement strand
TGGAGAAGCCTGAGTTTAATTCAAAGAATCAAAATCTGTCATGATTCCCTTATTTGCTTCCGTTAGTTATAATATTATGTTTTTACTATTGTTTTTTACAACGCAAATTACCAGAGAGCCAATAAATTTTCGTCCCAGCACTAATTTATCAATACGTTAAATCCTAAATCTTGTAAAAAATCGCCTTTTCTGTTTGAATAATGCAGTAAAAATATATAACATATAGCATGATAATATTCTAATATACAGTAATTTACTTAACATTGCTGTAAATCGTTAACAAGGAGTACAAACTTTAGTTTGCTCGAAAAGTGAAAACTTCAATTGGAGACAAAAATATGATCTATACCCAAAAACATCCTGCTCTTTTTATTATGGGTGTTCTTATGGTAACACTAAGCGCATTGGCTAATTTTGGTCTGATGGATGGTGTTACCACTTATCTGGCTATTGAGAAATTGATGGGGGAAATAACGACACTTCCCTATATATTTGGCAGCATCGCCATTGTAGTGGGATTATGGCATTGGCTTGCCAAGCATAAAGAAGGTCACCTTGACTACTATCTTTCTACCGTCGCGGGAGTCATTTTTATTTTATTCATTGCGATGGTAGTTCGTTGGTTTTTTGCTCCCTTTATTGCGGTATTAAGTAAATCTATGGGACCCATAATGGGTGCCAAATATTTACATCAAGTGTTGGGCCTCAATTACATCGTGCTTGGTATTCTAACAGGCATTATTATTGTCAACTTTTTTAAAGTACCTCGTTGGGCTGAAAATGGTGTGCGTCTCTCTCGGTTAGGACTTAAAACAGGTGTGATTTTACTTGGCACATTATATAGTCTTGCTGAATTACAACAATTAGGTTCTTTGTCTGTTGTGATGGTTGGTTTTTTTGTATTGGGTTCTGTGGGATTAGTGTTGTGGATGGGGACACGACGCAATATACCTAATTCAATGGCTGGCGTATTATCGGCGGGTATGGGTGTCTGTGGCGTTTCTGCTTCAGTCGCAGCAGCACCTGTGGTACAAGCTAAATCTGTAGAAATTGCTTACACCATTGGGACTATTCTGCTTTGGGGCGTGGGTTGCATGTTCTTATTCCCTATCATTGGTCATCTTTTAGACATGGGATACATTCAGTTTGGCGCGTGGGCTGGAACGGGTATTCTCAATTCGGCACAAGTTGCTGGGGCTGCTCTCGCTTATCAGCCTGATGGCATTGAAACTTTAAAAGTAGCTGAAATATTTAATATTACTCGCGTTTTAGTATTACCTATTGTCGTGGTATGGCTGGCACTGTGGTATGTCGAACGTGAAGAAAGCGCACCTGGTGTTAACGTGGCTCGCGTTGCTTTTGAAAAATTTCCTATTTTCGTGATTGGTTTTCTTTTGATGTTTGCACTTTCTTCCACCGGCATTTTCGCACCTGCCAATCATTATAAGGGTAAGTATTTTGACAACAACATTCCAGCAGAAAAACTTTTAACAGAGCAAGCTATTGCTAGCCTAAAAAATGAACAGCCAAAAGTACAACAAGAATCACGCCAAGCCGCACTGTCTCGGTTAATTGAAAACAGAAAAATAATGTCCATCAATGATGACAATACTTTACGTGGCTTGGTTAATGCGAAGGTTCTTTCTAAAGAAGTCAATGGTATTTTAAAGAAGGCACATAAATCAGTTCGCCATACTGCCAATAAAATCAATAAGTTTCGTCAATTTATCGTTTGGTTATTTGCATTTGGCTTAATAGGACTTGGTATGCAAATTACTTTTGCTTCCATAAAACAAGCTGGGGGACAGCCCTTAGTGATTGGTGGTGTTGTTGGAACTCTCAAGGCTGTATTATCTCTTATTGTTGTCATGCTATTTGTGCATGAAACTATCTAATATACTCTTCCAGAAAATCTTTAGGACTGAGGATTTAATAACTTCCAAAATGCTTAAACCAAACCTGACAGGTTTTCAAAACCTGTCAGGTTTAACGTGGACATTATTACATCCTCATTCCTTAGTTATTATTATGCGAAGAGATTTTTATCTCCCCCTTTATCCTTAGGATTGAGGATTTAATAATTTCCAAAATGCTTAAACCAAACCTGACAGGTTTTCAAAACCTGTCAGGTTTAACGTGGACATTATTACATCCTCATTCCTTAGTTATTATGCGAGGAATATTCAATCATGTCTGAAGAAACCAAGAATATTGCAGAAAAACCCAAATTTCATCGGGGAACAGCCCTGACAATTTTCAAAAGTGATCGTTATGAGGATTTGATAGCACTGGTGCTGTCTTTGCTCATTGCTTTGGGAGTTTATTTTTTTGTGAAATAAATTTTTCTGATTATAACGAATTTTGGGGACCCTACCTTTTTACCCCCCTAACCCCCCGTACACAGGGGGAAGTCCCAAAATAGAAAAAGCAAAGTGTCGAATGATGTTTGGTTCCACCCGTGTACGGGGGGGGTAGGGGGGTATGGTGTCCCCAAAATCTGTTACAATCAGAAATTCTTTAGTGCAGTCAAACAGAAGTTTCCGTCTTTAATTTCCTTTTCAAGGTTGATATTGGAGTCCAAACCTTTAGGTTTGGACATTAAATTACAGTTTTGAGAAAGCTCAAAGAGTCTCCATTTAACCATAATTGGGAATAATGCGAATTGCTTGTGGCATTTGAATACAAGAACGTTCACAAAGTCCACAGCCAACGCATTTGTCAGTGACATGCGGTTGTTCTAGCATACGGACATAAATAGCGACATCTGGTAATTTGCAAGCGCGATAGCACACGCCACAAGTTTTGCCTTGATAGGAAAGACATAGGCTCGTATCTACCCAAGCTTTGCCCATTCGTACTTTTGTGACAATAGGTTCAAACTCTCGCGCTATTTTTTGAATGGCACCAGTAGGACAAATTTCACCACATTTCATGCACAAGATACAAGCTTTTTCACGAGGAATAATGTATGGTGTGTTTAAGGAGGTGAGGCCATTTTCTAGCCCAAAGTAATTAATACAACGATTCGGACAAATTTCACTACATTGTCCACAATGAATACATCGAGCAAGAAAATCTTCTTCAGCAAGCGCACCCGGCGGACGTAGGTAGCGCAATGTTGCTTTAAATCGAGCAGATTTAGCAATGTTGGGGGTTAATGTTGTAGCTACCCCCAACGCTTTAATAAAAGTTCTACGTTGCATGGTAATGAGAAAGTTATTCTTACTGTAAATTGTGATCTTAGGAATGAGGATTTAATAACTGAAAAAACGCTTGAACCAAACCTGACAGGTTTTGAAAACCTGTCAGGTTTAAACGTGGACATTATTAAATCCTTAGTTTCTGAACCGAAGGGGTTGACATGTTGATTATATGTTCCTTATGTTTCACATAAGGCTATTCACGTTTTACCCCTTCGGGGTTAAAATATATTTATTAAATTAGTAAGTTATATTTAAATTCCAAGTTTTCTGGAGTTTTCAGAATCACCCTGACTATTTCGGTATTTTTTGATTGCTTCGTCAATTGCGGAAATCTCTCCTTTTCGATGTACTTCCGCTCTAATCAAAGTGACATCCTCAAGTAGCTGTTCTTTCCAACCATATTTTTCTTGTAATTTCAAGAAAGAGGTGATTGCATTTTACCAATTTCCATTGTAGTTTTCCCGAACAACATTTGCGCGTTGTCTTGGTGGGTAACTTATGCTAATTGACCGCAAAATCTGTATATTGACGGTAATTTGGTGCCTGAAACCCTAACACAATATCTTCTTTTGGTACACCTTTCGTCACTAAATCATAAGCAATGTGATCTTCGGTGCCATTATGCTGAATCCAAATTTTGCCGTCTTTGATATCGAAATGTAAAAAACAGCTATGGATCCGCTTTTGGTTTTGCCAACCGACATCAACGAGTTGATAATGATCATGTTCGGTATCAAAAATTAATTGGGCATCTATTTCTTTTGTTGAAGGACAAAGTTTTGCATGTTCCGTAATCAGTTGTTTAATATAAGTGCGATATTTTTCTAATTTGTCCATTTGACGATCTCCTCTGAGTAGGGCGCATAAACAATCAATTTAAGTTGATTTTGTTGAATGACTCAGTAATCGTCCAACCGTCTTTTTTAAGCGCGTTTTTAACCGCATCGTGAAAAATATCTTTTGCTGGCATGGTTATCTCGGTTAAATGTCTGAATCAGAATTTTCAGGATTTTAGAATTTTCAGAATACAATTTAATCCTGTAAATTCTTCAATTCTGTAAATCCTGATTCAGACAAGATTTATCGTATCAGATTTTCAAGCTTCTCAATGAGCCTTGAAATAAATTTCAAGGCTTAAGTATCCTAACTGTCTTTACTTCATTCAAAAATCAATGTCATAATATTGCCCCAATTTTCTTGGCAACCAATAACGTTAGCGACAGTTGAACGAATTGAAACCGTATGTTCTCCTTGTGAAAGTGTGCCTCCCCAATGAAGGTGTAAATCTTGCCATTTCACAGAGGCATCATCTGTAAGAGCACGATTTTTAGCATTTCCATCTACATGTAAAGAAACATCCAATCTTCCACCATGAATAGATATCGCATTAGCAAAGGTAACTATGCTTGCCGGATTTTTTAGAGTGAATGTCTGTTTCCATAAATCTGTGTTTGCTGCAGCGTTAGGAGAACATCCATTGCGTGGATCAGGTGTATAAATAACTCTTGGTGAGCGAGTTTGTTTGCTACCGTCCGAAAATACAATGCCATTCGCTGAATCAGGTATTTTAATATTACCTGAAATATTCAGTTCTGTTTTTGAGCTACCACCCGAAACACTAACCGCATCCGTCAACTTTGCCACCTTTTCTGCCGAAGTACCCAATTCATCAAGAATAGCCCGTGTTGCTTTGGCATCTTCTTCGGCTGACTTACGCGACAGTTCAGCTAAATCAGCCTCCGCTGACAGTTCTTTCCGGTAGGCATCTTTAACTGCTTTGAGTTGTGCTTCGTTTTTCTTCTCCATCTTTTGCGTGGTGGTTTTTAAATCCGCTTCGTATTTAGCAATCAGTGCTTTGATGCTATTGGCTTCTTTTTCAAAATCAGTCACTTTTTGCTTGGCATCGGTGATGAGCTGTTTGAGTTCGTGATCCTTGTCAATCAATTTCTGGATGTGTTCTTGATAAACCTCAATCACGGTTTTGCTGTGGGCTATCGGTGCAATGGGCATTAAAGTCAATGCCAGTAATACAACTAAAGTTAGTCGCATAATGTTCTCCTTATTGATGTGATTAAAAAATAAAACAAGTGATAAATGAGTTAAAATTATTAAAAAACAGTTAATTGCATAGAATCTCCTATTAAAAGTAGTGGGACGCTAGAGCGTCCCTGTATGGGTTCCAACGCTGGAGCGTTGGAACCAGAAAAATCCCCAATTTTTAACAATTTAAGTAGCCTTTTTTTGTTAACCACTCTTTCATAACCTTATTCTGTTGTATCACAATTTCTGGGTTAATTGATCCAAAAATTATTCTGTCTTTCTTTTTTTCAGAAAAATTTCTCATAGTAGCTACAATTTGTATTTGTAACCACTGAGGTAAACTACGCCAATTTTCATCTGTCATTGATTGACTCATCAAATCAATAACAACCCAAATAAGTTCTGGACGGGTGTAAAGTCCTGCTTCATACTGAGCATTTAGCTCCCTTAATTCGGCCTTCAAATTACCACTATCTATTCTCATTCCTCCCCATTTAAATTTTGTATACAAAGCTAAAGCTTTGAACTCCAAAAATCAAAGTTATCATACCTGCCAGGTTTTTAAAACCTGGCAGGTATTGAGGTCAAAATCTTTATCTGAAAAAATTGTTATTTTTCAATTATCTATAGGTTGACCAAAAATGATAAAGAGATTCAAACGCCATCCAATCCCACATAAAATGAGTTGGATTTCGTTGAATACAAGCCACTCTTTTGGCAAACATGTGTAAATCCCAATAGACGTTCTGTATCCGTCTTGTTGGGGTTTGTGGGGTTAACGTATTTAACAACTTGCATTTTTTGAGGTCGTAAATGGTGGAATATTCAAATCCTTCCAAAGCCTCTTTAGTGACTCCCAATTGTTGATAACAACTATTGTTGGTGGAAGTGGAAGTTGTTAGCTTTGTCGATGGTTGTCCACCGGGTGAAAAGAGCTTGGACATTTGAGCTTGCGGCATTAAATCTTTGACTTCGTTCAGATATTTTTCTCCGAGTTGGTCCAACTCCTCGCGGGTTCTTTCCAAATCAAGGCGGATTTTTTCCTCTGTACAATCCAACAAGACAATCACGTTTTCTGCCCGATTAAAGAAATGTTCAACATCTTGGCGAAATTGATATTGTAATTGGGTAATCTTGACAAAAGTATGATCGATGAGTTCTGCTTTGACTTTCGCCACGATTTCATCAGTGGTTTTGTTAACTGAGTCCGTGGCATAGTCAATGATTTCTGTCCGAATTTGATCAACAGTTTTGTCACGCTCGGCTGCAAAACGGTCAAAGGTGTAGTCAATGATATCCGTTCTGACTTTACTAATGGTTTCATCAACCACTACTTGAAATTGGTCAATGGTGTGTTGAATCAGAACATCAACCTTTTTCAGTTTGTCGTCTATCAGGTTATCCAATTGTTGGATACGCGCTTTTGCCACTTCATCAGCTTGGTTTATCCGATCCTTCAACAAGTTATCAATGTCCATCAGTAGCGGCTTGAGTTTTTCATCGAAGAGTTTATCCATTGTGGCTTCAAACTCTTGCCGAATCCCAGCCCCGACTTGTTGCCCGTGCGCTTTCCAGTCAATGGAATTAAGTGCTGCTAACAATTCTTTACTGGCACCCTTACCCAATCCTTGCCCGATGTTTTCCCAATTAACAGAATTATTGAGATGGTCAACCAATTTTTGACTAGCGTCATCAACCATTTTGTCAAAATCAGGCCTTATGCCTTTGGCTATACCCCTACCAGCACTTTCAGCCCCTTTTTTTATAGCCAGTTTTACCAGACAGCTAATACCCAATGTAAATATATCCCATCCAGAACATTCTCCCGCATGTACATAAGATACATTAGTAAAATTAACAACAGCCACCATCAACAGCGAGATAATGACAGTACGCCATCGGGTGTGGTTTGTGGTTTTGGATATTAAGCCCTTTATTGATAAGGGTAATAGCCAAATAGAGTTTTTTGGCATAATTATTGCTCTCCTTGTACTTTGGTTAATGGAAAGTGGATTATAACATAAAAAATCAGGGTAGAGGGTAGTAGAGGTAGAGGGGTAGAGGTTGGAGTCCAAACCTTCAGGTTTGGGCATTCCAAAGCTAAAGCTTTGGACTCCAAACGCGAAAAACGCGAAGCTTTATCATGATTTCTGTGAGGGCAGGAGGAATATCTTGGAATTCAATATGTTAGGAATGAGGATTTAATAATTTGCAAAATTTTGGTGCTAAACCTGACAGGTTTTAAAAACCTGTCAGGTTTCAACTTTCGTATTTTATTGAATCCTCATTCCTAACATTTATAGAGGATTTAAATGTCATTCCCCCATAAAACACCCCGATTAAATAAGCAAAAATATGGCCTTCTGTATTATCTAGCCATAAAGAATTAACCAAACATCCCACCACTATTGTAATCACTAATCCTTGTGCCATCCACTGCTTTTGAATCTTTAAGTGACTTGTCATTCTCCACATTTGGTAAAGTAGAGCTATAAATAACCCAGCTCCAAGCAACCCCCATTGCACTGCAATCATTAAATATTCATTATGTGGGTTGGTGGAGGAACTTATACCCTTACTTTCTGCTAACCGTTTATATTCAAAAGCAAAACTACCGCTACCTGTTCCTAACAGTGGATTTTGTGCAATTAATATTAAACTGTTTTTATAAAACTCCAGGCGTTTTCCGACAGAAGTATTAGTATCTCCCTGTTGATAAACCTCTATATTATCAGTCATTTTATCAATACGTTTTTGTAATATCCCAGAATATTGATAAACCAAGACACTTAAAATAGCGACTAATATGCTGCTTACCATGACACCGCGAAAATGATAATTTTGATACACAAAAAGAAAAATTAAACAAAGTAACAGCAAATAACCTGTGCGCCCTTCACTCATGAAAATAACATTATAAATGGCTAATAATACAATTATGCCATACAGCCATTTCCCTTTTTTTTCCCATCCTAACACCATTACAAAATATGCCGCTAATACCATTAAAACACTTTGGGTAATATAGTTTTTAAAAATAGCCGGATTTTCAGGTATTCCCTTAGCAATAGGATAACCAGTAATTGCAACGAGATAAGAAAGAAATAAGGTGATACCCATCGCACCAAGGAAAGCATAAAGTCCCCATTTACGAGTAATATTATCCTGAAACAGTAATATAAACAGTGAGATATATAAAAATTCTCGATATTTATCCACCATCAACCATGCTTCAGAAAATGAGACTGAAGTATAAAAGAAACTGAATAACATCACAGCAAAAAGTAGCAATGCTAGGATAATAAGGGGATGTTGACGTAATGTGTTAAATTTTTGTTTATATCTGCCTTCTACCAATATAAATAAAAGTGCGAGGGGACATAATATATTGGTTAAAACAACAGAAGTAGGGATTGAAATCCCAATTAATATAGCTAATGTGTGTCGTGTGGTATTAAAAAATTTGGTCACGGTTTCACCAATCAATCATGTTCTTAAAATTTTAAGGGTTGTTTTAATTTCATTCAATTTAATGTTCATTATTTTGCTTCATCAACTTGATTTTTACTCTAACAAAAATTAAAGTCTAGCATTTTATCAAAAAAAAATAAATGGTCAAAAAATTTAGCAAAATAAATTTTGCACTCCAGTTGGCAAAATGAATTTGAAACGAAAGTTTGGAAGCTATCTGCGTAACATCAGTTAATAATGGCAATTTTTGGTGGACTACAAGAAATAGATTAAACAATAATGAATCAAAAACAACATACACCTCATTGGGCAATTAAGCCTTTAGTTGCTGAGGAAGTTTATACAGATCGGCAAGAATTTCTTGACTATTTTTATAAATCTGCTCTTAAAACGAAAACACGCCGAACTGGTTCCACTGTCTTGCTGGGACAACGCCGCATGGGTAAAACTGAAATTTTTAAGCGGGTTGTTAACAGGTTGTTTTTCGAGCAAGATCATCGGGACCCTGAAGCTGTTGTACCAATTTATTACAGCTTTCCTGATCATTTTAAAAATCATTGGGATTTTGCGCTTAAGTACGCAGAAAATTTTTTACGTTGGTACGCAGCCTTTCGCTTGCGCGATATAACATTATTATCAGTCCAAACTTCTGATCGTCGCGATTTAATAGAAATTGTTCGTAATAACGCTATTTTTAGTGAAAGTTTTAAATCAACGATCAATCTTATTGAAGCTATTCTCAATAAAAATGCGACCATGGCAGAAGAATGGGCATTATGGCAACCACGCCGTGTATCAGATTATGACGATACCAGCATTGCAGTCTTCCTAGATGAATTTCAAAATACTCGCTTGCCTCATTATGATTTCGATATCGTTGGCTATATGCAAGAAGCGGTAGAATCGCCTACTTGTCCTCATTTTGTAACTGGTTCAGCGATGAGCATTTTAGCCAGAGAAATTTTAGGACGAGGTATGTTATTCGGACGTTTTGAAAGTCATCTTATTGAACCCCTAACCGGTTATTGGGGAACAGAACTCGCACGCAGGACAGCGAAATATCACAAAGCAAGCATTTCAGAAAAAATTGCTCCCATTGTCGCGGAACGTTGTGGTGGTAATCCGTTTTATATCAATGCTGTCATTAAACAGGCTGCTAAGCAAGATCAAGCGATTTCAAACGAAGAAAGCTTAAATAACCTTTTAGCTGTCGATCTGTCCTCTGGGTTTATCTGGGCAGAACTCAATGATCAAGTCAGTAAATGGATAGAACGTATTAATGAATATGGTATTACTAAATGGGTTTTGTATCTTTCAGCCCTAGAAGAAGGAGATCGTTTGGACTTGGAACGGATTCAACAAGCCTTACTGGAGCAAGAAGGAAAACAGGTTTCGTTAGAAAAAATACGGGATATACTCATCAAACTTTCCCGTGGTGATCTGCTTCAATATATGGAATTGGGCGGCTGGTTTAAAAAAGTGGATGATCCTATTTTGCTAGAATTTTTGAAGGTTTGGGGAAGAATTGAAGTCCAAGGACGAGATGGCGGGCAAGTTCGAGATGAATTGCAGCAAAAATATAGACGTATGAAGCGACAGATTTCAGAACTTATTGGCTATTTGGCAGAAGTTTATATGATGCAAATACTGCTCAACGCACAGCGGCAAAATTTGCCGGGTCAATATTTCCATCAGGAAACCGATATAGAAATACCCAGATTCAATTATGTCAGGCTTAGAGAACGATTGGGAATTGGTATTGATAAAGAGATTGATATTCACGGTGCTGCTGGTATTGAACATTGGGTGGCAGAAAGTAAGTGGTATCAAGATCGTGCTGTTGGTGTTTCGCTGGTGAAAAAATTACTTGAAAAAGCAGATTTGGTTAAAAAAGAAAGAACACCAGACTTTGTGCGTGTCTGGTTTTTCGCTCATAATGGTTTTACGCAAGATGCAGAAAGCTTTATGCAAGCACATAACATATTTTGGTCAACTCGGGCAGATTTAGATAAGCTATTAACGCATGTTGGCTTGAGAACGTTACCGAAATTGAATGAAAACAGCAAAGGTAAGGAGTGATGCTGGCGCGTTGGAACGAGAAGCTTTTTTATAAGGAGTGACGCTGGAGCGTCACGAAATGCATTCCAACGCTGGAGCGTTGGAACGAGAAGTTGAATTGGAACGAAAAGTTGAAATTATACTCTTTATTCTCCCGTGCGAGAGATTTTTATCAAAAGCTTATTTCTCTAAAAAACCTTCTTGTATTTGATATAATTTGGCATAAATCCCTTGATCTTCAATTAATTGTGTATGATGTCCGATTTCTACAATTTGGCCTTTTTCCATCACAATAATTCGATCTGCTTTGGCAATGGTAGACAGACGGTGAGCAATAATAAGTGTGGTACGTCCTTGTTTGAGCTTATCTAACGATTGTTGTACTTTTTGTTCGGATTGTGTATCCAGTGCTGAAGTTGCTTCATCTAAAATGAGAATGGGTACATCTTTTAATAAAGCACGGGCAATAGCAAGACGCTGGCGTTGCCCTCCCGATAATTTAACGCCTCGCTCCCCAATAATCGTATCAAAACCTTCTGGCATTTGTTCAATAAATTCTATGGCATACGCTTCTTTAGCAGCAGCAATAATTTTTTCGCGCGGCGCGTCTGCCATCGCACCATAAGCAATATTCGCTGCAACAGTATCGTTAAATAACACGACTTCTTGGCTGACAAGGGCAAGGTTAGCGCGGAGTGTTTCTAATGATAATTCATTAATATCTATATCATCCAATAATAATTGTCCACGAGTCACAGAGTAAAAGTGTGGAATTAAATGCGCTAAAGTTGTTTTGCCGCTGCCAGAAGCTCCCACAAATGCAACCGTTTCTCCTGGCATAATTGTAAAGGAAATATCTTGTAGGGCAGGAACAGCTTGTTCTTCATAGGCAAAGTCAACGTGTTGAAAAGTGAGTTTGCCTGAGAAAGGCACAAAATCCTTCTTAACCATTTGCGAAGCGGAAGAATCAGTGTTTACTTTTTTTATCGTTTCCTTTGAAAAAGGGGAGTGAGAGGAGATTTGTTGTATTTTATCATTTTCCGAAGTTTGATCTATCAGAGCAAATACGCTTTGCGCGGCAGCTAAGCCTTGTTGCAGTTTATCATTAACTTTTGTTAAGCGTTTAATGGGGGAAAATAACATACCCATAGCGGTAAATAGTGATACAAATCCACCGACCGTAATGTGATTGGCTGACGACTGTAAAGCAGCAATATAAATAATGATTCCCAATGCTGAAGCTGTTAACATTTGTACAATAAAGACACTGAGTCCTGAAGTCATTTGAGTTTTAACTTCTAAATGTCGCACCTGTTCAGAAGCTGTTTGAAAACGGTTTTGTTCATAATGATGTCCTCCAAAAATTTTAACCAGTTTATGCCCACTGATTGCTTCTTCAAGTACGCGTGTCATATCTCCCATTCCATCTTGTATGGAAGTGTTCATCTTGCGTAACCGTTTACTGACATAACGGATAACGCCAATCATCGCAGGCACAGTAGAAAAAACAATGAGAGATAACATCCAATTGAGATAAAACATCCAAGCCAGCAAACCGATGACTGCCAAACTGTCACGCACTAAAATCAACAGAACATCAGTAGCCGCAGCCATTACACGACTGACATCATAAGTGACTTTTGAAAGCAATACGCCAGATGAAGTTTTATCAAAATCGCTTGTTGGTAATGTTAAAATTTTGCGAAACATGCCTTCTCGTAAATCCATAACCAAACGCGATGCCACCCAAGTCATGCCAATAGTGCTGGCTAACATGGTTAACCCTTTGATTAAAAATAATAGGATGAGAAAAATGGGCATGAGTTTCATTGTGGTGGGATCTTTTTCAACAAATCCACCATCCAGTAATGGTTGGATTGAGGCTGCTAAAATGGGATCAGTGACAGCCATGACGATAATTGCTAAAATGACTAAGGCAAAAATGCGCCAATAGGGGATAATATAACGTAATAGACGAAAATAAAGGGCTTTGCTATTCATTTTTTATGAGGGATGGGGAATAAATTCCAAAAAAAATCCAAAGCTAAAGCTTTGGATTCCAATATCTATCGCGATTATTTTAGGGCATTTCTTGCAAAATTTGATCGGCAATCGGTAAAAAGCTATATTCATTATACAATTGCTGAAACCGTTCTTTTTTGATAACCCACCCTTTTTTGGTGTCTTGATAGACAATATCGACCTTATGCATATTCACCCACTTTAAATAACGTGGCTCATTTCTTTGATCATCAGGAATTTTGTCTAATGAGCGTTGCAGTGCTTTCAAATAAAGCAACTTCAGTTCAACAGCACTATCAAGCTCAACTTTATTGCTGGCTTCATTGAGGAAATGGCATAAATCGACTATATCTCCAAAGCTGGCTCGGTTGCTGTTTAATTTTTTATGAGCAACTTCAACATAAGCTTGAGCGATTTTTTCGGGTTCCAAGGGCATGGTATATTTATCAGCCACCCAACCTTCATCACCATCAACTGTTGTTACCCAATACCAATCTCTTCCTTCATTACGTTTCTTTTCTAATTCGGAGACAATTGTACCAATTTGCAACATGACACTTTTTTTAGCATTTTGCCGTGCTTGTAGGCGTAAACGTACTCCTGCTCCTGTCATAATTCTGAGTGGTTCATTAGGGAGTTGAGCTTGTGCTGCGGCAACCTTTTCTTTAGCAGCAACCCAGAGAAGTGTTTCACGTTCTGGGTTAGCTGTTTTAGCTTCAGTAATAACAGCTTCATTTTCGGGAGGTTCTTCAAATTCAGTTTCAGTCGGCGTTTCAAATTCGGTTGTCTCAATATTATGAGTCACAGGAGGAGGGGCTACTTCTGTTGTGTTACCATAAAAATCGGTTGCGATAGGAACCGCTGTTTCAGCTTCTGGAGTTGTGGTGTCTATGGTGGGAACAAGTTCGGGGGGAGCTTCACCAGTATTTACTGCTGGGGTAATTTTTCCAAGTTCGCGATATAATAACCAACCACCGCCTCCAAAAAGAACAACCAAAAAAACAATAACTAAAATGATAACTAAACCTCGTAGCTTACCACTTTTCCCAGAAGCAGTTGAAGCACTTTTTTTTGCTTGAGTTGATGATTTATCTCTTTTTGAGGAGTCTGTAAACAGTTTGTCACGCCACGCTTTGACATTTTGGGGTCTGTCTTTTTCATTGATAGAAAGTCCCCAATCAATGGCTTCTAAGAAATGTTGTGGATACTTTTCGTCGCCTATTTCTATAGCTGGGATTAAGGGATCTGGAAGTTCTTGTGTGACTGTCCGTTCTATAGCTTTGACAGGGGTTTGCCCACTGATAAGCCAATATAAAACAGCACTGGTAGAATAAATATCAGTCCAAGGTCCTTTTTTACCGCTATCACCTTGATATTGTTCAATAGGTGCATAGCCATCTGCGATAGTTGCAGGGGTACTACGGTTCGCTAAATCATAGCGTGCCGCACCAAAATCAATTAGTAAAGGACTTTGATCTTTTTCCCGTAAATAAATATTAGCGGGTTGAATGTCTTGATGTAGATACTTTGCTTTGTGTAAAGCTTCCAAACCTTCTAAAAAAGCGGGTAAAAATTTTATCACCTTTTCTTTCGCCGCAGTTTCACCTTTCTTTTCCTTGAGAAAACTTGCCATGTTTTGTCCTGGCTCATATTCCATGACAATATAGGCAGTATTGTTTGCCTGGAAAAATTGCAAGACATGCACAATATTAGGGTGTTTAAACAATGCCAATGTTTTCGCTTCTTTGACAAATTGCCTTAAACCCCAAGCAAGATTATCCGCTTCTTTTGGGGATTTTTCTTGTATATTAGCATTATCTTCTTCACGCACTGCCAATTCATTAGGAAAATATTCTTTGATGGCTACCTGCGTGTTAAGTTCGATATCTTCAGCAAGATAAGTAATACCGAAATTACCGTTACCTAGTATCTCTTGGATCTTGTAATTTTTTAATTGATACCCTGTAGGTAATGTATGACGATTATTTAAAGTGTCACTCATGGAAAATAATTCCTTTGGGAATTGATGATTAGTAATTGTCCATTATTCAATTAATGGTGAAGTATCCTTAACCTGCTTTATGGAAAATTTTATTAAGGATTAATTTTTCTGATTATAACGGATTTTTGTGAAGAGGCAAAGTTAACCTCTAATCTAGGGTGTGATTAAAAGTGCATGGAATGTTAATTTTTGGTTTCCAAAATTTATTTTGGTTGGACCGTGATCGTATCCGATTTAAATCCTTTTTTATATACAATCCTTGTAGTTAACAGTTTTAATTCCTTGTTACATATAATCTTCAGTAGTTATTATTGTCAGACCAAAAACTTGATCATCAAGATAATAGTATACTCAAATGTTGTAATTTTGTATTCATCTTTGATTTTTGATTTTTTATTTATATTATAGACTTTGCAGAAAAATTAAGCGATGCTCAATTTATTTTGAGGCTGAGTTACAATTTTTTTTAATTAACTGATGTTACGCAGATAGCTTCCAAACTGGAGTGCAAAATTTATTTTGCCAATTGGAGTGCAAAATTCCTGATTATAACAAATTTTGGGGACACCCCCCTAACCCCCCGTACACAGGGGGA
>JAUCGK010000120.1 GCA_030378085.1 Candidatus Parabeggiatoa sp. HSG14 | reverse complement strand
CCTAACCCCCCGTACACAGGGGGAAGTCCCAAAATAGAAAAAGCAAAGTGTCGAATGATGTTTGGTTCCACCCGTGTACGGGGGGTTAGGGGGGTCTGGTGTCCCCAAAATCTGTTACAATCAGAAAAATCCTATTTTTTAAATATTTTACGTTGTAAATTACATTTTGACTACTGCTTTTTCAAACACTTGCCCTCGGTGTTCATAGTTATTAAACATATCAAAACTTGCACACGCTGGTGACAGTAAGATGATATCTCCCAATTGGGCTAAGGTTGCCGCTTGTGTTACTGCGTCTTCCATACTATCTGAGTGATGTATTGGTACTGTATTTTTTAATACATTAGCAATTAATGGTGCATCTTTTCCTATTAATACACAGGCGCGACAATGTTGTGCGACTACATCTGTTAGAGGTGTAAAATCTGCACCTTTTCCATCGCCACCAGCAATAAGAATAATTTGCCCTGGTTTTTCTAAACTTTGAATTGCTGCAATTGTTGCACCTACATTAGTTCCTTTAGAATCATTAAACCAATCACTCCCTTGTTTATTAGCTACCCATGCACAACGATGAGGTAAGCCTCGAAATGTTTGTAGCGCGTCTAACATGGGTGGTAATCCCACTGCTTCACCTAATGCTAATGCGGCTAACGCATTAGCTCGCATCATCGTACCTTGTAATCGCATTTTTTTTGTGGGTAATAAGGGTGTGAATGAATTTTCATCAGCACGAGCAAAATAGTATTCTCCCTGATGTTGTCTAATTCTAAAATCTCCCTGATTGTCGTGTAGACTAAAGCTAAGAAATTGACGATGGGGAGGGCGCATTGCGGCGACAATGGGATCATCTGCATTAGTGATAACGATGCCATCGCCTTGATAAATGGTTTGTTTAGCTGCAATATACTCGGAAATATGGGCATAGCGATCTCTATGATCTTCGCTAATATTAAGTATTACGGCGGCTTTTGGATTTAATGAATAAGTGCTTTCTAATTGAAAACTGGAAAGTTCTAACACATATAAATCGGGAGCGGGATGACATAGTAATTCGATTGCTGGTGTCCCTAAATTTCCGCCGACTTGTACTTGCCAACCTGCTTTTTTTGCCATTTCTCCTAAAAGTGTTGTCACAGTGCTTTTGCCATTAGAGCCAGTGATTGCAACAACGGGTGCATTCACATAACGGGCAAAGAGTTCAATTTCACTGATAATGGGTATACCGGCTGCTAAAGCCTGAGCCAAGGCTGGTTCGTGCCGTGATAAGCCTGGGCTAATAATAATTTCTTGAGCATTTGCTAATTGCTCAACATCAAAATATCCGGTGATATAGGGTATTTCTGGCAAAATTTGTTGGAGTTTTTTTAAGCCAGGAGGTGTAGAGCGGTTGTCCATAACACGCACAGACACACCCTGTTTGACTAAAAAGTTGGCAGATGCTATCCCTGTTTTTCCCATCCCCATGATGACAGTGTATCCAACGGATATTGTTTTTTCGTTTTTTAAATTGTTCAATATTTTATTCCTTAAATTTCCTAAAAAAGCAAAAAAATAATGCGAATATAAATGCTAAAACAAGTCTGTTATTGTACAATGCTTATCCCAAATAATTTTAATAGACGTTCAGAAAAATCAAAGCTATTATACCTACCAGGTTTTAAAAAACCTGGCAGGTATTTAGGCCAAAATATTTATCCGACAAACTATAGAGGAAAATCTAATATGTCTTTTTTACAAACTTTCACAACTAACTATGCAATAGCAATTGCTATAACTTTGCATGTTCTTTCGACTGTGGTTTGGGTGGGTGGAATGTTTTTTGCCCATACTGCTTTACGTCCTGCTGCCACTCATTTGCTTGAACCACCATTACGTTTGCCTTTGATGTCACAGATATTTTCGCGGTTTTTTCCAGCAGTGTGGGTGGCTATTATTTTGTTATGGGTTACCGGATTGTGGGTCATTTTTTCTTATGGGGGTATGAGCAATATAAAAATGCACATCCACATCATGTTGGGGCTTGCTACTCTTATGACTGTTTTGTTTATCTACATTTTTTTCGTCCCTTATCCAGGGATAAAACAGGCGATTGCTCAGAAAAATTTTAAACAAGCAGGCAAAAACTTAGTGAGTATTCGGCAACTCATCTACACCAATTTGTGGTTAGGGATTATAACCATCATTGTTGGCACGGCTGGACGGTATATGTAATTATAAATTATAAATTGTTAATTAGGAATGGAGTCCAAACTTTAGTTTGGAAAACCACCCAAGATAAATCTTGGATTCCTTTGATGTATGTGAGGAGTCCGAACTTTAGTTTGGCAACCAAGATAAATTTTGGACTCCTCTGACAAAATTGGTAAACGATTCATGTGGAATATTGAACAATTTTCTCTTGCAAAACTAATAGTCATCGGATTACAAAAATTAAGCCCTTATACTAATCAGATTATTGATTTTTTTCTTATTTTTTGTCTACTTTTTCTATTTTTAGCTCTCTATAAACGTAATAGCCATTTTGCCGAGATAGCACCAAATTTGTTAACCAGTTTAGGTTTATTAGGAGGTTTCCTAGTTGCTTTTGTTGGTTTTAGTGTCTTTGATATCAATGATATTGAAAATAGTATTCCCCATTTATTGGGTGATTTAGGAATCGCTTTTATCATCAGTTTGGTGGGTATTTCATTGGCTTTGGTTATGACAGCAGTTAATAAAAGAACAATAGCCAAAAAAGAAAAAGCCTCTCAAAATGTTACACCAACTGTCATTTATCTAACGTTGAGAGAAATTAGTGTCTATAATGTAGCACAAAAATCGCTTCTTTCAGATATTGTTGGACAACTCAAAGGGTTACAACAAAATGTCCAAGATATTTTAAATTTACAGCAAACTAGTTTTACCCAAGGAATACATTCTTTGGAAGAGATTAAAAATAGTCTTAGGGGAAAAGACGAAAATTCATTAATTACTCAAAAATTGAGCTTGAGTGATGAACAAAATGAAAATTTCAAAGAGCTTAATCAAGCTATTAAAAGTCTCGTTGCACAGCAAAATAATTACAGTGAACAAATGACGAGTACACAATTTTCTGATTCTTCTGGTGATACTCAAAAATCTCGTGCTGCTTTGCAGGAAATGATAACCTTGTTTCAATCTGTTCCAGAAACGGTGCAACAGTTTACTCAACTGATGCAAGGTTTACAGCAGCAATTTAAAAATATAGAACTTCACTTAGAAAGTTTTCAACATTTACGTCAACAAACAGACGAAACTTTCCCTGCGATTGAAAAAAATTTCAGTGAGTTAACACAAGGTATGCAACAGGCAATGCAGCATAATTTAGAATTGCTTGAAACCGCTTTGGAAACACAATTAGATATGGCAGAGGTTGTTTTAGAAAAACACTTAGACAAACTACAGGTTTTACCTAAAAGTAACTTTGCTATAGACGATCAAATGGAACACGCAGAAAAACCAGAGAGGTTAGAAGTACTTACAAATGAAAAACAAGAAGTACCAATAAATAATGAAATACCTCATCATTCTATAATGGAAGCTGAGAAGTTATTAGCAGAAGAATGGGGAGAGGAATCTGTTGAAAAATCGGAAATGGTGTCAGAAAAAGCTCAACTTTCAACACAAAATATACCAACACCATTAGAACAAGAGTATGCTAAATTACAAGAAACATTAGCCAGTCAAACAACATCAACGCAATCAATCGATATAGATGATATCCCTCAAATGGATGACTATGAGGCTTTACAAAATCAAGCCTATACTTTTATGGATGAAGGCTATTATGAGGAAGCTATTGTTTATTTTGAACAAGCGATTCAATTGAAATACGATGAATTTTCATTGTTTTATAATAAAGCCTGTTGTCATGCAAAACTTGAACAAACGGAATTGGCAATAACTGAATTACAGCAAGCGATTTTTTTAAATACAGAATGTATTGAAATGGCAATCAATGATTCAGATTTTGATAAAATAAAGGATGACACACGTTTTCAGTCGCTATTATAAATCAATATCTTCGCCAATGCTAGAATTTTTTGTTGTTTCGTTCATGGAACGAAGGTATTTTTTCAAAAAGTGTGTGTAAATTCGCCCAAACTTGACAGGTTTTGGAAACCTGTCAGGTTTTTTCCACAGAATTTAGAGAAGATACGAACGAAGCTACTTTCCCGAAACAATTCTCTAATTGGCGAAGATATTCTTATATGGAGATAAGTTATGGAAATGGAAAAAATATTTGGACAACACGCAAGTTACCAAGAAGATAAACCTTGGTTTTCAGTTCTTGATATAATATTAGGGTTGTCAATATTAGCTTTATTAATAGTTTTTTTATTTATATCTATTGGTTATCTGAATAAGCATTTAAAAAAACAAAATAAAATTCATGAAGTTGTTTCCACAAATACGGAAATACTTGTTCCCATAAAAACAATAACATCAAATTCTTCTAAAATTCCCACTAAAATAACAATTGCACAAGATAAAAAGATAAACCTTACACAAAATTCTACTGTTCAAGAAGCGATAGTAACGACAACACAACAACAAAATAAAGTAACACAGTCACTTAATATTCAAGAAGTTATCTATGAAACTTTGTTAGAAGAATTTAGAAATGATTTACCCCATTGGTTAGCAAAGATTGACTATACTTCTCTAACTATTCGCTTTCAAAATCCAAATATTTTTTTTGAGGTAGGAGATTCATCACTTAATCAATATTATCAATTGATATTAGACGATTTTTTTCCAAGATATATCAATAAATTAATAAAGTATAAATCGGTTATTGAAGCCATTAGTATTGAAGGGCATACATCGTCAGAGTGGCGAGGCAGTGTTTCTAAAAATGATGCTTATTTTAACAATATGGCACTTTCTCAAGAACGCACACGGGCTGTACTTGAATATTGCTTGTTACTCGCTCCAGTAAAAAGTCATAGAAATTGGTTACGTCACACCTTGACTGCAAATGGTTTTTCATCTAGTCGTTTAATTATGGAAAAAAGTTCTGAGAATGTTGAAGTTTCAAGGCGGGTAGAATTTAGAATCTATCTCTTTGATGGTGGGTAGAAGAACTTTGTTATACCCACCACGACTGAGAAGTTAAACTTGAATTTAGCGGTTTATTTTTCACCAGATTTTTGTTCTGTTGCTAGAAATCCGATAAAAAAACTATAAAAATTTCGGATTATAACGAATTTTGGGGACACCTACCTATTTACCCCCCTAACCCCCCGTACACAGGGGGAAGTCCCAAAATAGAAAAATTAAAGCAAAGTGTCGAATGATGTTTGGTTCCACCCGTGTACGGGGGGTTAGGGGGGTGTCCCCAAAATCTGTTACAATCAGAAAAATTTATGTAGAGTTACCAAATTGAAAAAAATATCAGAATCACGATCTAAATTCCATTTTCTAGCCGATCACCCATTTTCAAAAAGTCTATCGGTGCAATTCTCTCATCACCATTGATTATTGTTTCTACTAAAACCCACTCATCCGCACATGCGATTATCGCACTTGATCCCTCAAAATTTCCAATAGTTCCAGGAGGGGCTTGACATGATTTGCCGGTTTTTTTAGCTTTAACAATTTGAATAGATCGATTATTATACATAGCTCGCGGATAACCCCACGGTGATGGAAAAGGATAAAAATCACAGGCTCGCACAAAATTGACGATTTTTTTTGCGGATTGTGACCACAGCATACGGCCATCATTCGGTATTTCTTTCAGAAAATATTCTCTTTTTGTAAGGTCTTGTTCAATCTGAGGAATGTTATCTGTGTCCTGTGATGCATCTTCCAACAGTTTCATCAACAGTGGTATCCCTTTACGAATACACTTTTTTGTTATAGATAAAGCAGTATCGTGGTCTTCAATGGGAAAAATTTCTTGGTATGCAATGGTGCCGGTATCAACTTTAGGGCGCATACGATGTACGGTTACACCATGAGTTGTTTCACCTCGATAAAGGGACCAACTGATTGTGTTCCGCCCGGCATACTGAGGCAAAGGACTTGGATGCAAATTGTATGCACCAATACGAGGGGCTTCGAGTACATTTTCTTCAACAATGTAAAGCGTCCGAACACTAAAAAGAATATCAATCTCAAGATGTCGAATGACTTCAGCAAATGCAGGGTCCTTGACAAGTTTTGCTGACCAGACTTCGTAGCCCATTTTCTTTGCCACAGATGACATTGTTGTAAAAGTATTTTTTTCGGGTGCTGCCAAAACAGCTATCACTTTATGATCTGTTTTAGAAATCTCACGCAATACGGGAATACCATTTGAGCCTGCCAATAATAAAATATTTAATTTTTTACCCATAGTCCTCTCGGTGAAATGGAAATTAGAACAAACCAAATAGGTTATCTACTGCTCCAGAAACTCCACCTGTATGCCAAAATACAACGGGATGATTAGGTGATTCTTTTTCTAATAAGGTGATCATTGCGCCCAAAGCTTTACCTGTATAAGTGTGATCGAGCAACAAACCTTCGGTTCGCAAGGCTAATTTAATTCCTCGTGTTGACCATTCAGTGGATTTAGCATAACCATCACCAATAAACAAGTCGGTTATGTCTAACTCTTTTAACTCGGGAGAACGTAAACCCAGTTCGTTACAAACTCGTTCTGTTGCTTTGCGTGTTTCTTTCAGACAGCGCGGATTACGAAGCGCAATACTAATTCCCCGTATTTTCACCTCAGCACCTGCACGCTGTGAACCGCACCATAAACCCGCATAGGTACTCCCTGATCCCACAGGTACGATAATGTCGTATTTTTGATAGCCCTGTTTTTGCATTTGTTTATGTAGTTCGTCAAAAGCTTCTACAAAAGCATAACTGCCTTCCAAACAACAACCACCTTCTGGTACAAAGAATGGATGATGACCTTCTTGAGTCAATTTATCCACTAATTCAGAAACATAAGAATCAACTTTTTGACGCACCATTGCCTGACTAGCGATATCACCTTCAACATATTCAACAATATGTGTTTCTACTTCTAAACTATTTTGAATACAGTGATTAAAAGTGTGAGATCGTTTACCTGTAGGCACTCTTAATACAACAATAGGACGCAATCCTTGCATTCGCGATACTATCGACATCAAAGCAACATGGTTGGATTCAAAACTACCAATAGTAATTAATGTATCAGCACCTTGTGACAAAGCTTGAGAAACAATAAATTCTAATTTTCGTAACTTGCTGCCTCCCAATCCGCGTCCTAACAAATCATCTCGTTTAATCAACAGAGTTTCCACACCTATCTTCATACCTAAGCGAGGCATTGTTTCAAGCGGCGTTGGAATTTGACACAAAGATAATTTATTAAACAAGATTTACTTCCTCTTGTGAATAGATTTTTATGAATGATGTTCTACGAAGTTAAGAATACGACTCACTGAATCAAGATTGTCTAAGTTGACTTCAGTGGGACTAATTTTAATGTTAGCTTCTTTTTCGATAAATGTAATCAGTTCAACTAAGCTAAATGAATCAAGTAATGCTGTTGAAAATAACAAGGTTTCATCATCAATTTCGCTGATATCAAGTCCCATTTCTGTGTCAAGATAGTTCAATAATTTTTCGTATGTTAAAGGCATTAGATATTGTTCTCCAAATGAAGTGAATTTTATCGTTCCCAAATTTTATTTGGGAACGCACTGCCAAGAAGCTTTGCTTCGCTATTGTTCTTTTTCTATACAAGTATTGATAACCATTGGGCGATCTATTTTGCCGCTGGATGTACGAGGCATTAAACCTATCCATAGATGAATTTGAGAGGGTATCATATAGTTAGGCATATTCAATCGACAATATCTGATTAATTCCTCGCGATCTACGGTTCCATTCTTATCCACAGGCGATACTGCAATATGAACAACTTGACCCAGTGATTCATCTTTTACCCCAAAAGCAACTGTATCTCCCACCATGTTACTTTGATAAACAATGTCTTCGACTTCAGTGGGACTGATGCGGAATCCACTAGATTTAATCATTGAATCAGAGCGGTTTACAAACCAAAGAATGCCATCTTCGTCAACACGAACAATATCGCCACTATAAAGCACTTTTTCATCGCCAATCAATGGTTTTAATGCTTGACAACTTTTAATTTTTTCAGCAGTGATTTCTGATTTTCTCCAATAGCCAAGACTAATAAGACTCCCTCGATGGACAAGTTCACCGGGTTCACCTGGGTTGCACAAGCAATTTCTCTCGTTATCGACAACATAAAGTTCAGCATTTGGGATGGCTTTACCAATCGCGCCCCTCTTTTCATGAAAAAGTGCCGGTGGCAAGTATGTAGAACGAAAAGCTTCAGTTAATCCATACATGAGATAAATATCAACATTTTGGAAGACTTGTGGCATTGTTTCTAAAATAATCTGTGGAATACTGCCACCAGAATTAGTAATATAACGTAATGCGGGGAGTTCTGTTTTTACTTCCTGAAGATAGCGAACAACTTGGAGCCATGTTGGTGGGACAGCAGCCATACCGGTCACATTTTTTGAAATAAGCGTTTTGATAATTTCAGTGGGCATCACAACAGGTTGCAAAACCAATGTTCCCCCAACAAGAAACATCGTTGTCATTTGACTCATACCATAATCAAAGCTCATCGGCAACAAACCTAATATTCGATCATCAGGTGTATTACCAAGGTAGCAAGCAACACTGCGTGCGCCTTCGATAATGTTTTTATGAGTGAGCATAACTCCCTTAGGACTGCCCGTTGAACCAGAAGTGTATAACAGTGCGGCCAAATCAACATCAATAGGGCCATTTGGTAAAACAGTTGTGGTATCAGATAATTCAGTCCAAGATATCATTTTAGGATGAGCAGATACTTTACCTTTGATAATAAGGTGATCGAGTTGCCCTATTAATCCTTGTTTGTCAATATTTTGGGCTTGACGTTTATCAGTAAACAAAACTTTGATATTACAATCATTAAGCACATAAGCTAACTGATGATGTGTCCACTGATAATTGATATTGACAAATACAGCACCAATGCGACTGATAGCAAAAGTTGCTACAATTTCTTCAATACTTTTAGGGAGATAAATACCAACACGATCACCTCGTTTCACACCGTTTTCATGTAACCATTTAGCGACAATATCAACAGAATATCCTAATTCACCATAACTAATTTCGGCATTACCAGAAACGACAGCAATATGATTGGCATTTTCTACCAAATTTTTTGCCAAAAGATCATAAATTGTGAACGTAAACATGAAATTATTCTTCCTTAATCAAACTAACTTGCAACCATTACTTAAAGTTTCCTCCAACCTCTTTTTATTAAAAGGAAACTTTATTCCCTCGCCAATCGAAAACCGAATCTCTTGAAACGGTAAGAAGGCTTGCTATTGATGCGGTTCGCAGAGCGTATTCTTGATGATACGCCATACCATGAGCCGCCACGTACAACAACAAGACTGTCATCACCTTCAATCCAGACGCTACCATCAGTTGGTGCCTCCTCGTAATTATCGTGCCAAGAGTCAGCAACCAACTCCCAAAGGTTACCCGCAGTGTCATATAAGCCAAAAGGATTAGGTTTAAAAGAACCGACTGGCGCTGTTTTTTCAAAACGGTCACCACAAGCACTATTTTTACAATTAGCCCTGTTAGAACCAATATCATTACCCCACCAATATTCTGTGTCAGTTCCTGCTCTTGCCGCATATTCCCATTCGGCTTCACTTGGCAAACGATATTGTTTACCTGTTTGTTGACTTAACCATTCAGTATAAGCAACTGCACCATACCAAGACACTTTAAGAACCGGATGATTTTTATAACCTGATTCAACCTCAAAATCATCAGAAGAACCTAGCACAATATGACTGTTTTCATCTTTTTCTTTCGTTAAAAACCAACGTTGTCCATCAGGGCCTCGACTTTTTATTGAATTTGCAAATTGTACAAATTCTGCATTAGTCACTTCATAACGTCCCATCGCAAAGCTTTTAATAGACACTTGATGTACTGGTTTTTCACTGTCATCACCGCTATCTTGAATATCACCCATTTTAAACGTACCGGTTGGAATCACTATCATATCTGGGCCTAAACTACCGTCTTGTAGTCTGTCTTGAAAAACATTGTCGGGTTTATCTTTAACAACATTATCTGGTATGTTTTCATCTTCATTGTTATTTGCTGATAGTGGCAGTGAAGTTAAACAAGGAGATTTTTCTTGTGGTAGGGAATTATCGTTGTTTGAATTTTGTTGATTGGCTAAAGTGATTGTCGCTGTAGCAAGATTAGAGCGATGTACAGAAGAATCATCAGTTAGTGGATTTTTATCTTTTTCTACATATAAAGCATATAAGGTATAATCACCGCCTAAGCCAGCCGGTATTTCAAATTCCAATATCCGGTGTTCTTTTTGCGAATTATCCAACAATGATTTAAAAAGTTGTGGTTCCAGACTGAAATGAGTAGCAGAAGAAGTTATAAACAATAAATCATCGCCTGGCGTTTGAATTGCTACCCATAAATCAATTTGGTGAGTGTCGGGAGGAGCTTGCAAGTTTTCTTGTAAATCTATAATGGCGTATTCCCCTACCTCATAGACAGATTTTAAGCAGGTAAAGGATAATTCAGCATTTGCCGCATTCACAGTTTGAGTGATGATCAGCAATAATAACAAGATAAGATTTTTTAATTTTAGCATATTTTTTACCCCATTATTTGGATCAATGCCATTAAATTAAGGAAGTACGCTGGAGTACAAAGCTTCCCGCATTATTTGGATGGGATTGAATCTCAATAAACTGAATCTGTGTAAGCCTGATAAAATAACTTCTAGCCAGACCTGCCAGGTTTTTAAAACCTGGCAGGTCTTAAATCCGAAATCCTGAATGTTTGGAGTATAATCATCAATCAACAGGCAAATCAATGAAAAATAACTTTGCTAAAATACGCAATGCACCATAAAAACCGCCGTTTCCGTCTGTTGTAGTGAAAGCTTGACTGACAGCAACGAACATAAACGTTATTGGGATGCCTATAAGACGTATTATTAACAGACGATCAATAAAATACCACTTTTTCTTGCGTTTGATACGGTTCCAAGTCAGGTGTATTATGAGCCCCGTTGCATGGTATAAACCCCAACACACTCGATTGATTGAACCGGCGTGCCAAAGTCCAAAGGCAAGCATGGTACTATAGACTGCTATGTATGGATTACGAGTAAGACCAATCATGGGCATATAAACGTATGCTTGACACCACCCTGCCAAGCTCATATGCCACCGTTTCCAAAAATTACTAATATTTGGCGCAATTATAGGGAAGTTAAAATTTTCCATAATGCGAATACCAAATAATCGGCTAGCACCAATCGCAATATCAGAATAAGCACTAAAATCCATATACAAATATAAAAAGGATAAGATTAAAAATCCCCAAACCTTATAAATAGGTAAAGCACTTAAATTAAGAAGTAAAATACTTGCGTTTGGTCCCGCGGCATCTCCATAATGTCCAAGAAGTGCCCCAATCAACATTCCCGCGATAAAGAATTTTTTGATAAGCCCATGAATGATTCGGGTTAATCCTTCTACCATCGAATCCAATTGCCACTTTTGATCTTGATTAGCAAGAAAGTGATCAAAGCGTTCAATAGGGCCTGCTGTGAAGATGGGAAACAGAAATATATAGGTGAAAAATTGCGAGAGCGAGCGATCTGTAATATTGCCGCGTACTACTTCGACTGCATAATGAATCAGTTTAAAGGTGAAATAGCTGATACCTAATGGAATAATCAAATGGGTTTCAATAGGAACCAACGACATTGCCGCAATTAAAGGTGGAATATACTTAAAATAAGCTAAATAGCCAAGAATTGCCAAGATTAAAATGGGAAGCAATCGTTGTTGCCAAGGCCCTTTGCCGATAGCAAGTGGTGCCAACCAATAAAATGCCAACGTCCATGCCACAAGAACGAGTACACTCATTAAGTCAAGCGTTGCTAGATATCCAAAAGAGGCTAAAGCGAGGAAACTAAATCTCAATTGTTTTGGAAGCATCCAAAATACAATGACACTGGAAAATAATACCAGCCAAAAAATACCAGATTGAATCATTGACAAGAACCTTAGATTATTTGCTTAGAATGCCTGGTACAAAAAAATCCGTGCATCCGTTTCTAAGGCAACTAATTGTCCAATAGCAATGAATAAAAGAATACCTAAAACGAGGGCCTGTAAAGTGATACCCAATAATCGGGCTATTTTTTTCATTAGGGTGATTCCTTTAATTGCTTGCTAAGCATATCAGCTATCCGTATTGCAAGTATCTCTGTATAACGATGACGTGCTTCTCTTCTTTTTAAATGAATATGATCAATAAAATCCTCTGGCTTAAAATTAGCAAATTTTGCAAGATTCCAATAAGGCACTTTCATATTTTGGGCAAATTTTGTCACGTCAGATTGATATTCATTATAAATTTTAACGACTGAAGATTTTGCAAAAATAATTGATTCTGCCGCTGGATTGCGTATACCCTCTAAAAATGCGATTTCAATACCATTTTCGCGTAAAAGTTGAACTAAACGTTTGTAAACACCAAAATTGGCATCACGGTTTTCATGGTAGGTTTCTTGCCATTGTACCAGAGTTTTGAGAGAACGTTCCCACTGCTTCTTTGTTGGAGGCCGCCAATCTTCAGCATTTTGAGGACTCCATTGTACGGGGCCTGTTACTATATTTTTCAACAGAGCAGGCAAGCGAGCCATAAAAAATTTATAATGATCAAGAAAATAATTACCTTTCCACTTTACAGGTTCTACCCCCGCTAAACGCATTTCTTCATCAAATTTGGGACAATACATAGCAAGGCGTGAATGCCCTGTGATGTTTTCTATCAAATGGCCACGATCAAATGCTAAACGACGTGTTGGTGTCACTTGTAACACAACGATGCCCTGAAATCTGTTTCGTATCTTGTCCAAAAGACAAATTTGTTCACGAAGGAAAAGTCCCCCAGCGGTGAGTTTGTACACTGTAATTGGTTGCTTAAGCTTTTCTTGTAGCTGTTTTTCAAGATACTTAGCATAGACTGCTTCTTGAATATTAGACGCACCCATCAAAATAATACTTGGATGAGGTGGTGCAGTTTTGCTGATTCGCAATGTCTCACTTGTCAAATAGGCATAATCATCAATGGGGCTGTCAAAAAAATATCCATAGCCTTTTGTTGCCATAATGTCTGGGGTGAGCAACGTTACAAATAATAAAAAGAGAGTTGAAGCAACACCTAAAGTGCCTAACAATGCAGGGAGTGAGGGTTTTGTTGCACCGTCCAAAAAATCATGCCCAAGCTCGCGCCAACGATTTAGAAAACCTTTTTCCACACTTCTTTTCCTTCCCATGTTAAGTTTAGGTAGTGGCTTCGTTCAAAGCGAAGCTTTGTTGATCTTCATACAAGGCTTCGCTTTAGAATTTCAATATCACTCTCTTATTTTTTTTGATAGTTTAATGTCATTCATCATCAGTTGGCTTTTTGTCTAACTGATAAGTCCTCAAATCAATCGTGTCTGCACCGAAAACTATGTGACCTTCTTCATGTAACCGATATCCAAAAAACAGACGAAAGAAACCGGGTAAACCAATTGGCCCAGAATAAATTGGCACGGTTTGTTTTGATTGCAAGATAATATTTTCTTGTAAAGCAACCAAGTTATTTATGTTTACATCCCATGGCATAGCCCCACCATTTTTGTCTAACATAAAAAATTCGACCATATCCGCATCTTCTTTTTTACGGGACAATTGATAAGCCGCAACAGCTACAATATCAGCCGCTTTCCCGATATGTTTTTCTGGCACAGTTATATCGCCTTTAATATTGGCGGTGTCATCGGCACAAAATCTGGCTATCTGCTCTGATGCATTGTCATTGAAAGAAACGCCACCTTTAAAAGAAGCACCTGTGATATCGACTGATGAATCATTGTCAGGAGAAATTGCAATCGCTTTACTTTCTGGAAATTTTCCTGTTTCAGAAGTTGCAAAAGCTTGAAAATTATCAAAAACGAGTTGCGTTGTTTGATGGGTAAATTCATTAGTCGCAAAATAAGCACCAACCGCTTGTACGTCTTTAAAGACATGATTGGTGAAGGTAGCCGTTTTTGAGTCGAATGTCATTTTATTGACATCATCAACCATTTTTTTCGTGTCTTTGTCCTCCAATGCCTTTGGATCATCTTCTAACATTTTAAGAAGTTTTTGAATGTCTTCATCATTATCGGCATTGGATGGTGTATAAATAGCCCAACGCGAATCTAAAGGATTCAGTTCAATACTAGAAGGGGGTAAATCCGTAACAACCGGTGCAAATTCACTAATCCAAAATTGATCGCCATCTTGTACCACAAAGCGACATTCTTCTACATTTTTACGAAAACGTGTGAGATCAAGAGAAAGCTTACTGCTTTCGTCAAAGATAATTTTATCTACCAAGGCACCTCCATTGATAAAATCTTCTTTTTTCCAAACAAATACTGCCGTAAAATTTAGAGTTGCTTTTTTTCTCTTTTGAAATGCTTCAGAAAAGGGATTATTCTCCCCTCCCTTATTCACAACCATCACTGTTATATCGAACCACTTTGTTCCTTTAACACCACGTGGGAAACCACGACACATATTTTGTGGCCATTCCTCACTATAGCAACAAGGAGCCGCACCATCCCATTGAACCGTTGTTTGCTGAAAACGGTCAAACATAGGAATTTTTTTGCCTTTTCTGTCTTTTTTAGTGACGTGTGAAACATTGGTAAAACGAGCCAGCACGCCACCATAGAATTTTGCACTTGGCAAATCAATACGGTATAGATCCCGAATACCACTATTTGGGGAGGGGAAAGGAGGCGTTAAAAGTTCGCTCATACTAAACGTATAGAAAACTAATGTATCGTTATATACTTCATCTCCATTCAAATCCTGTTTTTGAATGGAATATCCATTATCTCCCCGATACCAACCATTGCCAGTGCCAGCCCCGTAACCCTCGGGCATATAGCTATCCCACCATTGAACGATTTTAACCGATTCTGCATAAATTACACGAGGCGTAAACCCCTGTAGCATCATTACAATGCAGACTAAAAAAAGTTTTATTTTGAACATTGAATCATTTGCCTTTTTGAAATATTTCAATAAAATTTCGTGATTTCTTACCAAATCTAATTTTACCACCGATATTCTACATCTCTCAGTTAAGTATATTAAGATTAATTAACTGATGTTACGCACTGTACTTCAAATAATTTTAGGGACACCCCCCTAACCCCCCGTACACGGGTGGAACCAAACATCATTCGACACTTTGCTTTAATTTTTCTATTTTGGGACTTCCCC
>JAUCGK010000421.1 GCA_030378085.1 Candidatus Parabeggiatoa sp. HSG14 | reverse complement strand
TTGGAATACGGCTCAAAAAGAAGCAGCTTCTATGGTAGAAAAAGTTGCGAACAAGACTGTTATTCAATTGGGTAAAGAAGCTATCCCCCTATCTGGTAATTTGGATGCGAAAGAAATTCGTAGAATTTGTGAATTACATAAAATTTCTTATGCGGTTACTCCAGATGCTAAAGGTGGTTTTCACCTTTTAACCGTTAAGAATCAAAGAAATGTATTATCACACGGTAATATAGCGTTTACTGACTGTGGACATAAATTTACAATTCAACGGTTGGAAGAAATTAAAAATGAGGTAATCATCTTTATTCGTTGCATTCTTAACAATATGAAAGACTATGCTAATAATAAACAATATGCGTTTTCCCCGCTTTCTTCTTAAAATTCGGCTGATTACCAAGACATAGAAACTGCTATTCAATCTATTGAAATCACGGGTTCAGAAGCGCGTGTTTGTTTGGCAATTTATCAGTGATGGCTCATTCAGGGCATAGCCCAATATCTGAAACGCTCCCCTTTCAAGGACATCTGTCATTAAATCTGTCTGAACATAAAATTAATGATGCTGATTTAAAAGTGGATAACCATTATTGGTATAATGGAGCCAGTCAATCAGCCACAAAATTAATAGGAGAAATTTGATGAATGCTATTGCGATTACACAAGTACGCAATGAGTTATCTAATATAGTCAATCGTGCATTTTTTAACGAAAGGACAATCATTGCAAAAAAGGGAAAAAACGTAGCGGCTGTTATAGGTATGGAAGACCTTGAATTTTTGAAAAATCTGGATGACGCAGAAGATATGGTGTTGGCAGAAATGGCGGATGAAGCCATGATCGATCCGGGCGAAAATATTTCGCTTCAAGAAATGAAAAAGCATTTTGGTCGTTGCTAATGGCATACAAAATAGAATTTAGGCCAGGCGTTTTAAGACAACTTAAAAAATTGTCAAAAGAAATTGAGGATTGGGTTTTTGATGTTTCAGAAAGGTTAGCTTCAAATCCAATACCGGAAAATTCAAGGACAGTGGCAAATAGTTCTTATATGCGAATAAAACCAGATAGACAGATAGATTGTCTGGAAACAAAGCAATACAAGGCGCAAAGAAGATGTAGTGGTTGCACAAACAAAACGATGATGAAAAAATTGATTGAATTTTCTTAAGGAGTTATTATTAATGCAAGATTAGACACTTACCATCACACGGTTAAACGTGCTTTGGATAAAGACGGCTGGACAATTACCCACGATCCCTTTTTATTACGAATAGGGAGAAAAAAGCTCTATGCTGATTTAGGTGCAAGCTGTTTAGTGAGTGCTGAAAAAAAGCATAAAAAAATCGTGGTAGAAATTAAAAGTTTTATGGGTCCTTCAGAAATGAGGGAATTAGAACAAGCTGTGGGTCAATATGTCGTATATCAGCAAGTGATTGAAAAGAAAACACAAGATTATACAGTATATTTGGCAATAACAAGTAAAACTTATGATAGTATTTTTACTGATGAACTAGGGCTACTTTTGTTAAAAAACCAGATTATTCGCTTAGTGGTGTTTGATGCCGAAAAGGAGGTAATTACTCAATGGATACCCGATTAGAATACCAGAAGTTCATTAAAGATATTTTATTAGAACATACCAAATATAAACCGGCTTTCGGTGATATTAACTCCCGTGTTTTATTTTCTAAACGCAAGGTTAAAACCTTCGTCTTTCAGACGAACAGATTTATCTCACAATAATTTTGGTGTAAAATAACTATTCCATTAAATTGAAGGAATATATATGGAATACCGCTACTTTAGTCCCACGGTTTATAATATTGAATACCATTTTGTCTGGGTTACTAAATATCGATATCAGGTTCTGAGAGGAGATGTTGCTTTGCGAGTTAGAGATTTAATTCGCCAAACCTGTGAAGCATTTGAGATAAAAATACTTAAAGGAGTTGTCAGCAAAGAACATGTGCATATTTTGATTTCAGCACCACCTAATATTGCCCTTCGTTACATTATGTGACGAATAAAAGGGCGTAGTGCAAGGAAATTGTTTGAAGAATTTCCGGCCATCAAAAAACGATATTGGGGTCGCCATTTTTGGGCGAGAGGTTACTTCTGTGCAACTGTTGGTCAAGTCACTGATGAGATGATTCAAGAATATATTGAGCAGCATTTTGAACCTAATCCATCTGACAATTTTAAAATGGATTCTGAAGTGGCACCCTAACGGGGCTATTCGCCCCGTATCCCGGCTTTCAGCCGCCAAGCTCTCTAACCCACCCGTCTTTAGCGGGTGGTTGTTGAGTTGACGATGAGCGTGGCAGTTATGCCTTATTAGATATTGGGTGGGATGGCGATGAATATGTACATGGTGCTGTTATTCATGTTGAATTTATTAAAGATAAAATTTGGATTCAATATGATGGCACTGAAGAAGGCATTACCACCGATTTATTAGAAGCCGGTATACCTAAAGAGCATATTGTGCTTGGTTTTCGCCCACCGGAAGTGCGTCCTTATAGTGGTTTTGCGGTGGAATAACAAAAATACTTTTTTATGAATAATGCCAAATTTGAAACATTTTTCGTCAAAGCACTGTATGACGCAAAAATTGAGGAACTATACTTATTATGAATCATTCCCATTCAACGATCCACAGTGCCATAAATTGCCTTAGAATAGAATTATGCAAGATGATGAATTAATGGAAATTGAAGAAGAGACTGAAGAATTTATACCTGAAGACATTGTTTCTCCCTTCGATCCAAAAGATATTGATATCGTTGCCGAACAAAATAGTTTATCCACGATTATTTCAATGATTGAAGATGATGCTATTGATTTAAACACCGAATTTCAAAGAAAAGGTAATTTGTGGAATGATACTACGATGAGTCAACTCGTCGAATCCATTTTATTACGTTTTCCCCTACCTGCATTTTATTTTGACGCTTCAAATGATGAAAAATGGCTAGTTGTTGATGGATTGCAACGGCTTTGGACATTCAAGAAATTTGTTATTGATAAAAGTTTGATATTAAATAGTTTATTGATATTAAATGATTTTAATGGCAAAGGTTATAATGAACTCAATAAAACTCTAAAAAGAAGAATGGATCGATATCAAGTAATCACTTATTTGATAAAACCAGGGACACCAAAAAGAGTTAAATATGATATTTTTAGGAGAATTAATACAGGTGGACTTGTATTAACACGACAAGAAATACGCCATGTACTTAATCAAGGAAAATCTGCAAAGTATCTCAAAAAACTCGTTGAAAATAAATGCTTTGAAGATATTATTCGTATTAGTGATAAACGAATGCAAGCGCGTGAATTAGTATTGCGTTATTTGGCTTTTTCTATGATACATTATACAGGATATAGCCCAAATTTTATCTCATTCCTTGATAAAGCGATGGAAAATTTAGCTAATCTTGATGATAAACAACAAGAGCAGCTTGAAAATAATCTATGGAAAGCATTGCAAATTTGCCAACAGTTGTTTGGCGAACATATTTTTAGTAAATCAATCGTTAGCGGTAAACAAAAGTTAAACGGAGCACTTTTTGAAGTGTGGACAACACTTATTGGAGAATTAAATAGTGATGAAATTGAATGTTTATTATCAAAAAAACACCATTTGACTCGGAAGTTTAAATCTTACTTAAAAAAAGAAAGCTTCTTAAAATCAATTTCTGTTTCAATTTCAAGTAAAAGTGCGGTTATTAGAAGATTTGAAACTGTTGAATCTTTGATTAAGGAATATACTTCATGATCAGCAATATTTATATAAAAAACTTTAAAGCTTTTCAAGAAGCTGAAATCCCTCCCTGCCAATTAAATATTTTTACCGGGTTAAATGGTATGGGTAAATCTACATTTCTACAGTCCTTATTATTACTGCGGCAATCATATCTACAAAATACTTTATTAAATAAAGGATTGTTACTCAACGGAGACTATATCAAAATTGGTAAAGGCAAAGATGCTTTCTCAATGTATGGCACTGATGAAGATATCATTACCTTTGAAGTAGAATGGAATGAAGAAATGGAATTTCGTGGCGAATTTTTTACTCAAGATGAATTTGATTTATTACCAATTCACCAAATCCAAACTTCTGACAATCAAGTTTTTCAACAAGCTTTATTTCAAAATAATTGTCAATTGCTAAGTGCAGAAAGAATTAGCCCAAAGACTTTTTTTCCGGCTTCTGCTTATTATGTTGAACAGATTCACTCATTAGGTAGTCAAGGGGAATTTACGGTTCACTTTATCGCGAAAAATAGAGCGAAGGATATTCCCATAAAAGCTTTAGCACATCCAAAAGCAAATTCTCTTGCTTTATTAGCACAACTAGATGCTTGGTTAGGTGAAATTTCTCCCAATGTTCGCTTGACTTCCATTTTATATGATGAATTTGATATTGCCAGATTATCTTATAGATTTGATGTAGGCACAGATTCTACAGAAGAGATGAAACCGCCTAATGTTGGTTTTGGATTGACTTATGCCTTACCAGTAGTAACCGCTGTTTTATTTGCACATCCCGGAGATTTGCTTATTATTGAAAATCCAGAATCTCATTTACATCCTCAAGGACAAGCACGCCTTGGAAAATTATTTGCAAAGGCGGCTGAAAATGGTGTACAACTATTCATTGAAACCCACAGCGATCATCTCTTAAATGGAGTACGTGTAGCAACCAAACATAAAGACATTTCACCAGAGAATGTGGGCATTTTCTTTTTTGAGCGCAACCCCGAAAAAGAAGAACATTTGACTGAAATTGTTCAACCCTTTATAGACGAAAATGGTCGGATTGATAAATGGCCCAAAAGTTTTTTTGATGAGTCTGATAATCAATTGGATGAGTTATTAAAATAGTTATGGATGTTTACATTTTTAATGAACTGTCAATAATGCCTTTTACCAACAGATATGAAGCAAAAAACGGATTAGAAACTTTTATAAATACTTGTGTAAAGGCACGAGATATTGGAATTCAGACACTTCATTTGCATAAAAATATTGGAAAAAGCCTTCACGAATTACAGATAGCACCAGATTATACGGTGTCACAATGGTTGCAAGACTCAGAAGTAGAAAAAGATTTAAAAAGGAAATTTAGAAGAATAATTACTAAAACACCTCTAATCAGTGATGAAGAAGCTATTGCCAAAGAACAAAATATTCTCTCCGAATTTAAAATTAAGATAGATGATGAAATCAAAATAGCTGAAGGATTAGGAGCAGCCTATTTGTTAGATATTCTCTGTGTCAGCTTTTTATCGCATGACTTATGGAAGACTGATGAAATACAAAACATTGAACATTGGTATTTTGAGGAGAATGGTATCGATATCACAACAATAGTTGCTGTCAAACATGCTTCAAAACCAAATCATTTAGCAGAACATAAAACATGGTTTGAACAGAAAAAAAGAGATAGTCTCCAAAAAAGTCGAGATTTATGGGAACTTCGATGCGAATTTTTTCCTTATTTGACCCTATGTGGACAAGTTGAAAAACAATTGACAAGAGTGGGCATTCAATCGAAATTCTTTGATCAGATTATTGAAAAATTAAAACGACTAAATGAATATGCCAAGAATTGGCAAGCAGGTTCATACAGTAGTAATGATGTGAAGCGATATGGATTGGATGTCAGTGGCGAATCAGATAATACGCTTAACAAATATGGGAGACAACGTAAATTCAGATTACTTGATGGAAAAAAAGCTTTATTTGAGAAACATATTAAAACAGGGGATTTACGTTTTCATTTTTACCCAGATGAAGAGAATAAAGTGATTTATGTGGGATATATTGGTTCTCACTTGCCAACAATTAAATTTTAAAGAAATCTAATATGCACGAAATAAAATCGGATCGAGGCAGGTTTTGAAAACCTGTCAGGTTTGACTCAATAGTTGGGTAAATTATTTCATGCAAGTTCCTAAGTATTGTGAGAAAGGAATAGAAAAGGATAACGATTATGGAACCAACAACAATTAAAGTAAACCACGAAGAACTCATCAGAGATTATGCGGGCTATGAGTTTATACAAGACGAAATGGAAGCCGTTATTAAACGGTTTTTACAACTCTATTATCCAGATATTTTGATGTTGTATGAATATCAAGAATCTTCAGCCATCAATACCTTAGAAGTAATAGCAGCCGGAGCTGGTGCATCAAAATTTGTGTTTGGCGTGTTGTCAGTAGATTGTCCAACAAAGTTGATTTTTGGTATCAGATTATACAATAGCAAAGGGTTTATGAGGGATGGAAACAAAACTTATGAAAATGCTGAAGCGTATAAAGTCAATTTGGAAACTTATGATCGAGAATTAGTAGAAGCTTTAGTAGATGAAATAAGAATACATGAAGAACTTGAACAAGAAGCTAAAACAAGTATAGAAATCAAAAAGGTATGGACAAGATTCCCGCTTGATAAGGGAAAATCTAAAAATGCTGAACATGGTCGATATATCAACGAATTTTCTTATATCGGAGATCAAGAACTAAAATGCCTTCTTGTGAATTTAGGAATTAATGCCATTACAGTTGGCGGTTTTATTGTGGGCTATGATGGTAAGAAAATACTGGAACGTGACGAGTTTCAACCTGAATATAAGCAAAATGCAATCGCACATATTTGTAATACAATGCTGCAAAGTTGGTTATTTACTGTGCGATATGGTGATAGGAAGGAAATCGTGAGTAGAACCATTGTCGACTTAAAACCAGCACAATTTGTTGTCCAATCAGAAGAAACAAAAGTTGAAGCACTGATGCCAGCTATTGTGATTGATGTAGGCCCTGCTGAAAACACAGATGATATCTATACTTACGTCAAAAACATCGCCTATATGAAAGAACTCGTATCTGCTTTTGCTGGTGAAATGTTAGTAAAATTGGCTTTACCAGAGCAAGAAAAACAACAAGCCAGGCAATTTATTTATGAGGGAATTGTGGGTTATCTGAATCAGTGCAAGCAAACTGAAGCGAAACCAAAAACAATTAAAGCAGAAGAATTCGTTAATTTGGTTGATGAATTTTTAGCGTGTTATGAAAACAAAATGTCTTAATTAAACAACAAAATTTATAATTATCGTGAAATCCATATTGAAAAACTTATCAACCTATGAGGTAAAACAGATGGCACTGACACTCACAGAAAAAGCCGCAAAACATATCCAAAAAAGCATGACGAACCGAGGTAAAGGAATTGGATTACGCCTTGGTGTGAAAACATCGGGCTGCTCAGGCATGGCTTACGTGATGGAATTTGCAGACGAAGTAGAAGAACATGATCATGTGTTTGAATCACAAGGCGTTAAACTTCTTATTGATCCAAAAAGTTTGGTTTATCTTGATGGTACTGAACTTGATTATGCACGAGAAGGCTTAAATGAAGGTTTTAAATTCAACAATCCCAATATTAAGGATGAATGTGGTTGTGGTGAAAGTTTTACTGTGTGATAACTAAGCTAGGATATTGTCTGTTAAGAAAATTTTGTCTTTGATAAAAACTTGTTAAATGTCAGAATTAGGATTTGCAGGATTTAAGGATTATCAAGATGGGTTTGTTGGTACTATTGGGTTTTATTCTGTTAATCCTAAAATTTTGTAAATCCTGATTCAGACAATTTAAAAAAGATGCCTTCGCTATAGCGTTTTCCGATTGGATAAAGTACAACCTCCCATAAATCTCCTTCTTAATTAAAGAGGGGACTTGTACCTGACGCAATCGGGAAACGCTATATTTCTCTTCTAAAAAAAAGAGGCACAAAAATAGGGTGAAAAATAACGGGAAAATTGACTTCAAATTTAATACCCTAACCTGAGTTCGATGTAAAAATAGAGTTAATTCAATATCGTTCCCAAATTTTATTTGGGAACGCACTGTCTGCCAAGCTTTGCTTGGCAAAACTCGAAGCAAAGCTTCTGATGCATTGTGTTTCCAAATAAAATGGGGGAACAATTGTCACAATTATCAGTGTATTATATAACAAATACAATTAGTTATATTCATCAACTTATATCGAACTCAGGTTATCCTACTCACATCCTTACTCAAGGTGGAGGAATTTCATTTTTTACGAAAAATGGCTGGGAGAGGTTGTAAATTTTTAAAACCAGAAAAAAATTATTTCGTGATTATTTCTCACTTATCATTTAAGTCGTTGCACTACTAAATAATCGAAAAAAATTCTCTGTCGTCACGTTTGCTATTTTTTCAAATGTTTCTTCTCGTAAATCTGCAATAAATTGAGCAACATGTTTTACATAAGCAGGTTGATTTGTTTTACCACGATAGGGTACTGGGGCTAAATAAGGGGCATCGGTTTCTACAAGCATACGATCTAAAGGTACTTGTTTTGCCACTGCTTGTAAAGCTTTGGCATTTTTAAAAGTCACAATGCCAGAAAATGAAATATAAAATCCCATCTCCATCGCTTGCTGTGCGGTTTCCCAATCTTCAACAAAACAATGCATAACGCCCCCAATGGCCACTGCATTTTCTTCGCGTAAAATGCGTAATGTGTCCTGAGCAGCATCGCGGCTATGAATAATCAAAGGCTTACCCACTTCTTTAGCCGCTTGAATATGGGTGCGAAAACGCTGATGTTGCCATGTCAAATCGCCTTGACTGCGAAAATAATCTAGCCCAGTTTCACCAATAGCAATAACATTAGGATCATTTGCCATCGTTTTGAGCGTTTTCACATCAACTGTCATATCAGATGATGTATTTGGGTGGATTCCTACTGAAGCGAATACATTATCTATGCGTTGGGCAATACTTAACAAAGTAGGAAAATGATCGAGAGCAATCGACACATTCAAAAAATGGCTTACACCCTGAGCATGGGCGGCAGCAATAAGGGTATCTGGGTTGCTGTTTTTGATTAAATCTAAATGGCAGTGTGAATCAACTAACATAAGTAACTCTCTCTACATGGTATAAGTTTTTTTGTCTGATTTGAGTAAATTCGCTAACGCTTTTTCAATTTTTTCACGAGTTACGCCTTTATCTTGCTCACTGAAATGCACACCAATACCTGCCGGACGTCCTCCTGCCGCACCTGCGGGATTAATCCATGCAACTTTACCCGCGACAGGGGCTTTATCCTGATTCATTAGGTTTAGTAATAAAAAAACTTCATCACCTAATTTATAAGGTCTTTCAGTTGGAATGAACAAGCCTCCATGTGTAAGAAATGGTAAATAAGAATTGTATAACGCCTGTTCATCAGTGACGTTCAGGTTAAGCATTTTGTTTTTCATGCCACCGCGTTTTTTTGGCATCGCCATATTTTTATCTCCTGTGTTGTGTGCCCAGTTTAACCCAAGCAATAGCCAGTGATTCTAACAATCCTTGTGATTTGACGTTAGCACTTCCTGTGACTAACTGATAAACTTCTTGTTGCAAATCCAACAAATCAAATAAATCGTGTAAATAAAATTGTTTAGCGAGACGTTTTAGCGTTTCTTTATAATCATAATTGAGAAAGTGTTGCGTTTGATTGGTTGTCGCATAGCGGATAATGTCCATTGTCCAACCGAGCATCCATTGTAAGACTTGCGCTACTTCTAATTTATTCCAACTTTCTGCAATACGAACAGGATCATTTTTACCATAAGGCAATTCTATCAAACTCTCAAATAATTCACGCCGTTTTGCCATCCCTTTTGTTTCCACTAAAGTCAATGCTGCCAAAGGTGCTTGTGCAGAAAGATTTAATAATAATTGTGCATCTAATGCGGGATTTTTCAGTTGGCTCTGCAACCACGTTTTTGTCAATTGATGATCAGGGCGGCTAAAATCTAATCGTTGGCAACGGCTTCTAATTGTTGCTAAAAGTGCCATTGGTTGATGACTGATTAACATAAGCATTGTGCTGGAGGGAGGTTCTTCTAACAATTTTAATAAGCTGTTAGCTGCATTACGATTCATGGCTTCAGCCGGATTGACAATAACGATTTGATAACGCCCATAATGAGCAGTCATGCCGCAAAATTGAATGGTATTTCGTATTATATCTATGGGAATTTGTTTACCCGTTTCGGCAGGTTGTACTTGCAATAAGTCGGGATGCGTTTCGGCACGTAATAAATGGCAAGGTTTGCAATGCCCACAAGGTAATCCTTCTGTTTGTGGCTGTTCACATAATAACATTTCTATTAAACGTCGTGCAAATAAAGCTTTACCCATGCCTTGAGGACCACACAATAATAAAGCATGTGGTAAACGATTTTGTTGCTTACTACGCAACACTTGTTGCCATAATGAGTTATGCCAAGGTAATACTGTCGTCATATCGATCCTCACTGTGGTACATTCATCATGTCATGTAATTGATTTTTGGTTAACACATTGGCTATTTTCAACGGAATAGAAACAATATTTTGTTTTTCTGTTGAATGAGTCTCAACGTTTTTCTGTTCTGTTTCTTCAGGAAATGGAACCGTATTGATTATAATATCTGCTTTATTGAGAAAAATCCAAATATTCCGCCAGACTTTTTTTAATACCTGGAATTTATGTTGGTAATTTTCGGTTTTAAAAAAAACCATATAATTTGCAACTGCTTGACTGACATCGGCAACTTGGATGTTATCAAGCCAAACACTGGGTTTGAAATCTTTCATAACCCCTTGTTCCACAGAAAATACGGCATTAACAAGAATCTTTTCAATATCTCTTGGATCATATTTTGGGTCAATAGGCACTTTACAAACTAACCAGTATTGATTATCTGGATAACTGAAATTCTTGATATCCGAATCTGAGACGGTACTATTAGGAATACTTAAAATATAGCCTTTCCTTGTTTCAATTTGAGTCACTCGCCAATTCATATTAACGACTTTTCCCTCATCAAATCCACCGATTATTACCCAATCGCCCACTCGAAAAGAACGTTCAATATTAAGCGCAATGCCTGAAAAAATATTTGACAGGTTCATTTGAATAGCCAAACCAATAATCATAGCAGCCATACCAGAGGTTGCTAATAAGCTTGTGATCGGTTTTCCAAATACAAAGCCAATGATACCAAATAAGGCAAAAAGATAAATCACTAAAACCGTCAAAAAACGTATTAAATGAGGTACCTTTCGTCCGGTTTTTTGTTCTAATGGCAGCCAAAAAAAGCGTTCTATGGCCATATTGAGTAAAACAGCAGGGATAAACCACCATAGCATCTTAAAAATGGTTGTAATTATTTCTATCGGAACAAGAGTGGCAGTTTGTTTTATCGTCCAATGTATGATGAACATTTCAGCAAAGAGTAGTAAAAAAAATGAAAAAATAATCTGGGGAAACCAGAGATATTTTAAACGTTTTATATTAGCTTTGTAACTCATAAAAATAAGTAACAAGGTCATAATACCGCTGAATATCAAAAATCCAAAGACAAATTGAGAAGGAATAATATCATGATAGGCATAAGCATTCCATTTAATCCAGATGTCTGTATTAAATGTTGAGTATTCAACCATGTTTCCAGGCACAAGGTATTTCGGATTGCCTAACAGTTCTTTTCTAACAATGCCTTGAAAATAATTAATTTCATCAACAGTCCACTTATCTAAAGTACTTTGTTTTTGGATTTCTTTAAGTCCATTTGATAAGGAAGATTCTTTCATCAATTCCATCCCTAAAATATCTGTCACAAAGCTGAGATGGTTTCGATCTAAATCACGGTGACGAAAACTAATACCCAATAAGTGTTTATTCAACGAAACAGGATGTGTTGAAGTATGCGTATTTTCCTTGAAATGCCCCTTGACTCTATAAAGCTGATACGTTTCTTTACCAAAAACTTCTTCAATGATAGGTGTATTAAGTTGAATAGGTTCTACAGCATTAAGAAATGTAATCTCTTGAGGATTAAAATGTTTTTGAAAACGAAACCAGAGATAAAAGTCTAAAAAATAAGTGATTTTTTTTGAATCAAATTGGCTAATACTGTTTAGTTTTATACCCGTATAGACGATATTTGTTTTGTACATATATTGCCCATCGATCAACAAAACACGTCCTTCTTTACGGGCTAAGTCAAGCTGTTCTTTCTTATCAGGATGATAGGGCATGATCTGTAATTGATCGAAGGTGGAAATCAGCAGATTTTTTTTATAAACCCCCATCGAAATTGATTTTAAAGCATCGCCATTTTTATCAAAATAATTTAATCCTGTATTGCCTTTAACAGCATGTTCAGCAATATTAAAAGAATGAGTAAGAACCTCTTTTATTTTTTCTCTATCAGCGATTAAAGTTTCTTGTTGTCCTTGTATTCTAGCGTGTTTTATAGCTTCAATCAATACAATAGCCGCATCAACTGCTGAGAATGCGTGCCAAGATAATATTTCTGGACTTTTTTGTAGTTCTTCTGCTTTTTCTTTTTGATAAAGTGTATTGAAGTAATGCGCTTGTCTATTAGCTGTGTCAAAGATGAAAGGTGTTGAAACATAGAGTCCATCAGTATAGTAACCTGGCAATTTCTGTTCTTCTAAAAAATTTGCAAAACCTTTTGAAAAACGACTACTTGCATAAGAATCTGGTGTCATCAAAGGATTTTTGATACCCGCATCCCTAATCAATTTGACAAGCTTAACTCCTTCGGGAGCATGAGTTGCGAGAAAAATCAAACCAGCATCCGGTTTGTTTTGTAATTTGTTAACAATCTGAGCCATTTGTTGTTCTAACGGTTTATCAGATGACAATAACCACTTATCTTTGATGTCAATTAATTTTTGTGACGCTTTTTCAAACATTTTAAAAAGATGAGTACCATAAATCGTATCTGTATATATTATACTGACCGTATTTTGGTGAAGAAAACGTTTGGCATAAGTTGCCAAAAAACGCGCTTGTAAGTCGTCATTAAAAACCGTTCTAAAATACCATTCATTATCCTTGGTCACATCAACATGAGTTGATACGGGTGTTATCGCAGGAATGCCTTTTTTCTTATAGATTTTTCCACCATTAATAGAACAAGCACTGTAATTATGCCCAATCACAGCGATAACACGATTTTTTTTTGCAATGTATTGTGCAACTTGCGTGGCTTTATTGGCATCATTGCTATCATCAAAAATATCAAGAATAACTTTTTTATGATTTACGCCCCCTTCGTTATTCAAGTTTTTAATATATAATTGAACGGCTTGAATCATAGATCGCCCAACAACGGCACTTTTTCCTGAGACAGGCGCGACAAGTGCAATATAAATGGCATCGTCATCATATCCTTTAAAAGAATGCCAGATTGATTGTACCCAATTTTCAAAGTATTCACTTTTATTTTTTAAAATATGGCCAACCGCATTATCTTTTTCAGATAACTTTAATCCTATCCATAAAAAAAGAAATAGGGTAATAGTAATTAACAGAAAAATTCTAAAATTTTTTTTCATAAAATATCATGAACAATAACTACAAGGAGTGTATTTTAGAAAAGATTTATAAAAAAGTGAACATGCAAGGTTTGCCCTGCATTCTACAAAAAATTAATAAATTTCAAATGCTAAACACTGCCAATCAACCCAATTATAGCGTTTCCCGATTGAATAAAGTACAACCTCCCCTAAATCCCCTCCTTAAATTCAGGAGGGGACTTGTACCAGACGCAATCGGGAAACGCTATATTTGGTTCTAACGGCAACACTTTTTTTGGCGATAATCTTAATTCTATAACAGACGCTGAACTTTAAGACTTTACCGCTTTTTGTTCTTGACGAAGAATTTCTCGCGTTTCCATCACAATTTTACCCAGCATATTCTTGCCGCTGTCATCTTTGCCACAGCCCCAATAATAATCATCAGGTGCATTTTCAACTAATTTGTCATTGCCTGTGTTGAGTAACCGTTCTTTAAGATCGTCATAAGCGCGGAATTTTGCCAAAACCGCCTCTCTCATGATATCATCTTTAACAGTTTCCCAATCAGCACGTAAAGGAACCGAGCGAGTACGCCCTAATTGTTTCGCTTTTGCAGGAGATTTTGCGGTACGAATGTTTTCTTCTTGTGCATGTCCTGGAAATTTTTGCGCTTGAAAATAATGCTCGACTGTGGGCCAATATTTATTTTTTAACGTAAAGCCATGTTCGGAAAAATTAGAAAATTCAAAAAACTCATCGTTTGTTGAGTAAAAATAGATTGTCATGATAACCTCAATTTAGTGTACTTGGATTGCTGCCAAAGCTAAAGCTTTGAACTCCACTAGTGTACTTGGATGCCCTGTTGCCAAAGCTAAAGCTTTGGACTCCACTAGTGTACTTGGATGCCCTGTTGCCAAAGCTAAAGCTTTGGACTCCACTGAACCAATCAATTTGATAATGGGTAATTTATGAAAAAAAACCGTTTTTTAATTTTATGCTTTTTTTTAACTTTATGTCTAAGCCTCTTAAATGGTTGTAGCAATGTTGCTTATTATAGTCAAGCAATTGGGGGACAATGGGATATTTTTAAGCGTTCACAACCCATTGATAGCATACTCACTAATGAGATGACACCAACATTGCTCAAACAGCAATTAACGAATGTTTTAAAAATTCGTGCTTTTGCGAGCGAAGTATTGCATTTACCCGAAAATCAGAGTTATACCTATTATGCTGATTTAGAACGCCCTTTTGTAGTGTGGAGTGTATTTGCCACGCCCGCATTTTCCTTTGAGCCTAAACAATGGTGTTTTGTCGTTGTGGGATGTATGAGTTACCGAGGTTATTTTTCTGAGGCGGATGCACAACAGTTAGCAACAAAACTACGCGCACAAAATTATGATGTTTATGTAGCAGGTGTACCCGCTTATTCTACTTTAGGTTGGTTTGATGATCCCGTATTAAACACCATGTTAAGATGGTCTCAAACTCAAATTGCAGGCTTAATATTCCATGAACTTGCTCATCAAAAATTATATATTTCAGATGATACTGCCTTTAATGAAGCCTTTGCGACGGCAGTGGAATATATAGGTATAGAACGCTGGTTAACACGATATGGCACGTCTCACGATATTGCAGAATATCAACAATCGCAACAACGTCAAGCCGAATTTATTGAATTAGTGCTAACAACCCGTAACCATTTACAACATATTTATCAACAAAATGAGTCTCCAAAACAAAAACAAGCGGCTAAGATTCTTGCTTTTGATACCTTGCGGACTCATTACACAGAATTAAAAAAACGTTGGAACGGGTATGCGGGTTACGATCATTGGTTTTCACAAGATTTGAATAATGCTAAATTGTTATCTGTAGTGACTTATCAAGATTTAGTGCCTGCCTTTCAAATACTACTTTCCCAACAGGATGGTGATTTACTTGCATTTTACAAAAAAATCGAACAATTGGGTAAACTCCCCATAGAACAACGACACAAAATATTAATGAAAGATGTAAAATGAAAAAAATGAAAAATTTGCTGATTATAACGAATTT
>JAUCGK010000119.1 GCA_030378085.1 Candidatus Parabeggiatoa sp. HSG14 | reverse complement strand
ATTAAGGGTTGAGTAAGTCATTGAAAAATAGCGTGATTAAAATTGACGATTTGATGTATCTTTCTCAGTTAATTTTCTAACATGCTGTTTTTATTAGATATAAAAATTTTAACCCTTAATTCGCATTTTTAGTAATGCTTATCTGTCAAGTGCTTGGTGAAAACTGACATCAAGTTTTCTTTATATTTGCGTAAGCATAAATTCGCTAAGCATTACCAAGCAAAACTTGATAACAATAAATATATTTATAATTCAATTATTTAAATATTTGTAACAAGGGTCAAGTTTATCCTTACTTACGTGCTTTTTTCCTAGCCTCAATCTCAAGCTATAGACATTCAGAAAAATAACTTCAAAAAACCTGACAGGTTTTAGAAACCTGTCAGGTTTGGTGTGTGAAATTATTTATGTGAAAAACTTATAGTATACAAACCCGATAAGTTCGCATAATAACTTTTGCGTGCCAAACGCTGTGTTTGTATGGTTCTCTAAAATATGTGATGCGAGCTTAGTGTTTGCTGTACTAGAACATATCCACAACTAGAATGGAATAGAGATGTCCTATCCAATTTTTGATTTCTTTAAATTGCGTATATTATTTTTTATACCATTTTCTTATGGATAACATACTCTTGTGGTCAAAATAAAACTATTACCCTCCTACGATAATATTTTTGTTGTGGTAAATATTTCTTTTAAACTCAAATTCTTCATTCCATATAGCATATCATTCCCAAATAATCTTTAATTCCATCACAGGAAATAAAAAAATTTTCTTTGATCAATAGGTTAACACACCATTAACTCCTTGAATCTGATGGGACTTACAAAAAAATCATAAAATGTACAGTTGAAAAATTTGAGTTCATCACAAAAAAAAGCTTGACTAAATATTATTAAATTATTATCTTACTATATTGCTGAGTAGGTGTATAACATGTTCTTCGGATGCGATAATTTTTTAACTTACTGATTTTATTGGTGTATTTATTTAGTGGATCGGCTATTGCTTTAGCCATATTACATAATAATCAATTAGTTACAAATTTTAAAAGTTGAACATTGCGTGATATTCTGTTGTGAAAAAACCTAAACACTACTAAAAAATATACTTGAAGAAATCAATTGAGATTTGCTCAACAAGTGAATGGGTGATTACTCTTAGTTTTATCCAGAATGCCATATGTGGCTTAAAGCTATAAGTAAGTACTACAACTTTTTAGATAATTTGTTTATTAATCAAAGGAGCTTGTATAATGAGTAAACCAATGCATGATACTCCGATGCTTGATCAATTGGAGGGCGGTCCTTGGCCAAGTTTTGTTACAGGACTCAAACGTCTTGCCAATGATGAAGGTAAGCCATATCAGGATATGATGATTGACCTACTAGGTCAATTGGAACATTCCTATAAAACCCGTAAGGGCTATTGGAAAGGTGGCACGTTGGGTGTTATTGGTTATGGTGGCGGTGTTATTCCACGCTTTTCTGAAGTAGCAGAACTATATCCTAAATCCAAAGAATTTCATACGTTACGTATTATGCCACCTGCAGGCTGGCATTACGATACTAAACTTCTACGTCAACTATGTGATATTTGGGAAAAACTTGGATCAGGATTAATCGCTTTTCATGGACAAAGTGGTGATATGATGTTCCAAGGCGCAACTTCTGAGAAAGTCCAAGAGGCTTTTGATGCGCTTAATGAAATTGGTTTTGACATGGGGGGGGCTGGCCCTGCTGTCCGTACCGGAACATCTTGTGTCGGTGCTGCCCGTTGCGAGCAATCTTGCGCCAATGAACAAAAAATTCTCCGTATATTGGTAAATAACTTTCTTGACGATATGCATCGTCCTGCCCTTAGTGTATAGGGGACCTCAGTAGTAATATTGAGGAGAACACTGCTCTAATTGCTGGAAACCCCTAAGAGCCATTGGCACTACAGCATAACTGGTAACAGTAAGTGCGAATGTATAAAAAGACAATGGATTGGGCAACCATGCAGCCAAAATATTTGACATTAAAATTCAATGCAAATATGAGGTTCAAAGACTAAAATAGTTGGTCACAATATTTGAGGGAGAATTCCCATGATTGAAAAATGGAGCAAGAAGAAGATCAACTATACTTTATTTGGGCTATTCTTAGGTGAGGGTTCTTATGATAATGGTAATATTACGATTAATCATACAGATAAGCAACATTTTTATGTACAATGGCTAAAGCAACTCTGTATTGACTGGAAACTTGATTATAATATTCACTATACTAACACCACCTTAAAAAATTCAGAAATAAAGATTTATGTGCCTAGTCGCAGATATTTTGATAATTTTGGTCGAGTGTATAACAAGTCTGGTAAAAAAGTGGCTTCTAAATTTGTTTTAAACCGCATAACGCCATTAGGTATATTGTTATGGTATTTAGACAGTGGTCATTTGCATGTTTCTTTTAAGGGTACTAAAGTAAAACGATTTGCTTATTTGAATACAATAAGTTTTTCATATCAAGAAAACCAACGAATGCAACAAATGTTATACAATCGCTTTGGTATTTCTTGTACTATACACAAAGAGGATTTCAATTTTAAATCCCTTAAAAAGAAAGTGCATTATCGGTTGTACTTTAATGCCACTCATTTTAAAATATTCTATGATTTGGTGCGAGAATATCTGAAAATATTGCCCAAAGAGTTTAAGTATAAATTTAATATGCAATATGTTCCGAACATGACAAATCTCAGCGATGAGTATACGCTGAATTATAATTGTGATTAACGTTATCATATAGGATTCAAGCGAATCCGAAACGAGCAGCATCCTTTGTGGATGAAGATATAGTCTGGTCTCTTACGAAAGTATGAGCAGGTAAAATACCTGGTGATAATATAGCGAATTATCACAAACACAAACGACCTTACAAATTCAAGTTTAAAGTATCCGGTTGTCCCAATGATTGTATGAACTCAATCGAAAGGTCTGACTTTTCTACAATCGGTATTTGGCGCGATGACATGAAAGTCGATCAAGAAGAAGTTAAAGCGTTTGTTACTGAAAAGGGACGTAAGTATGTGATTGACAATGTGATTACCCGTTGTCCGACTAATGCTTTGTCGCTTAATGATGACGATACTTTAGCGGTGGATAATCGTAATTGCGTGCGTTGTATGCATTGCATTAATGTGATGACCAAAGCCTTGTCACCAGGCGATGATAAAGGGGTGACAGTTCTTATTGGTGGTAAACGTACCTTGAAAATTGGCGATTTGATGGGTACTGTGATTGTACCGTTTATGAAATTGGATACTGAAGATGATTATGAACGGTTAAAGGAAATTGCCGGAAATACCATTGATTTCTTTGCCGAAAATGCGTTGGAACATGAACGCACGGGTGAAATGATTGAACGTATCGGTTTGGTCAATTTTCTTGAAGGAGTTGGTTTGGATGTTGACCCAAATATGGTTTCAGAACCACGCCGTTCTTCTTATGTCAGAATAGATAATTGGGATGAGGAAGCCCAAAAATGGACTGATCGTAAAGCAGAAGAGGCACGAATAGCTGCTTAATTCTATAAATTCCCCCTATTATCAAGGGGGGAACTCGTTTTCCCTATAAAAGGAAAAAGGGAATTAACGGTTTACAAACACTATTATTTCGATAAAGTATGAGGAGGTTTTTATGCCACCACGGATGCCTATAGAAAGCGGTGTGCCGGATCCATTCCAATATATGCACCCTGTTATGACGAAAAATTATGGTGCTTGGAAATACCATGAGCGTCCTCGCCCAGGCGTGTTGTGCCATACTGCCAAAAGTGGCGACAAAATTTGGACAGTACGTGCAGGCACACAGCGACAAATGGATCTATACACCATTCGGAAACTTTGTGATATTGCGGATGAATATGCCGATAGTCACGTTCGTTTTACCATTCGTAGCAACATTGAATTTATGGTTGACAATGGAGACAAAGTTCAACCCTTGGTTGATAAATTGCAGACTGAGGGTTTTCCCGTTGGTGGTACGGGTCCATCTGTAACGATGATTGCTCACACACAAGGCTGGTTACATTGTGATATTCCAGGCACAGATGCATCTGGTGTTGTCAAGGCATTAATGGATGAATTGCACGAAGAATTTACCCATGAAAATATGCCAAATCGTGTTCATATGACCACTTCATGCTGTCAAATTAATTGTGGTGGGCAAGGTGATATTGCCATCAATATCCAACATACCAAACCACCTAAGATTAACCATGATTTGGTTGCTAATGTGTGTGAACGTCCTTCCGTTGTAGCCAGGTGTCCTGTGGCTGCTATTCGTCCAGCATTGGTCAATGGTAAACCTTCATTAGAAGTGGACGAGAAAAAATGTATTTGCTGTGGAGCATGTTATCCACCTTGTCCTCCAATGCAAATTAATGATCCAGAACATTCCAAGCTTGCCATCTGGGTAGGTGGTAATCATTCTAATGCGAGATCCAAACCTACTTTCCAAAAGCTCGTGGCAGCTGGTATTCCTAACAATCCACCTCGTTGGCCAGAAGTGGCTGTCATTGTCAAAAAAATCCTTAATGTATACAAAACAGATGCAAGGGATTGGGAACGTTTATCCGATTGGATAGAACGAATTGGCTGGCCTCGTTTCTTTGAATTAACAGAACTGCCGTTTACCAAGTTCCACATTGATAACTGGCGAGGCGCACGTAATAGTTTGAATGCTTCAACGCATATCCGTTTTTAATGAAAAATGATAAAATCATCCAGATAAAATTTTTTACCAGATTGATCATTGCGAATAGCTGATAGTGGATAATAAACAAAAATATAATACTTAAGAAAATTTAATATCTTCACTACTATTTCTTAAATTATTTTATTGATTTAATCAATTGAGGTTGAAATATTTTTAAGATAACCTAATTTGTAAGTGCTTGACTAAAATCCTTTCACTTTCTTTTATTATATTAAAAATAGGAAGATGAAGTTTGTCAGTCAATGAATTTTCATATTTAAGGTTACATTAATAATAATTTAACATCTAAAATACACAAGAAGTCTTTCGTCATGAATAAAGAAAATTTTTTCTGGAGGATTATAACCTTTAATTTTTCATTTTTAATTCTTCATTTTTAAAAAAAGGGAGAAATTCACAGCATGAAGTTTGCCATTTTGGTCAATGAAGGACCTTATCAGCATCAAGCTTCTGATTCTGCTTATCAATTTACTAAAGCAGCTTTAAAAAAAGGACATGAAATTTTTCGGGTGTTCTTTTATCACGATGGTGTTAATAATGGTACGCGTTTAACCGTACCACCACAAGATGACCGTCATGTTGTCAATCGTTGGTCTGAATTGTCTAAGGAAAATAACCTTGATTTAGTTGTGTGTATAGCGGCTGCACAACGGCGTGGTTTATTGGACGAAAATGAAGCCAAACGTCATGGCAAAAATGCCAATAATATTGCGGAGGGATTTCGCATTTCTGGTTTAGGCCAATTGATTGAAGCGGGTGTACAGTCTGACCGCTTAGTGGTATTTGGAGACTAAAAGGAGAAGACACATGGAAGAAGAAGGCGTTGTCAAAAAATTTTTGTATGTAAATCGAAAAGCCCCTTATGGCTCCATATACGCGTTGGAATCGCTTGAGGTGGTACTTATTGGAGCTGCGTTTGAACAAGATGTCAGTATGGTTTTTATTGATGATGGTGTTTACCAACTGAAAAAAGATCAACAAACGTCGGTGTCAAGTGGGATAGGAATGAAAGATTTTTCCAAGACTTATCGTGCCCTTGAAGGTTACGATGTTGAAAAACTCTATGTTGATAAGAAATCTATGGAAGAACGCGGACTTTCTGTAGATGAGTTGGTTGTGCCAGTTACGATATTAGATGACGCGCAAATGGGTGAATTAATGGAACAACAAGACGTTGTCTTAAGTTTCTAAGAGGGAGAATTGCATGTTACATACTGTCAATAAATCACCTTATGAGACTAACTCGCTTTCAAGTTGTTTGCGTTTGGCTCGCAAAGGTCATACTATTTTGTTGTTTGAAAATGGCATTTATGGCGCACTAAAGGGTACTTGTTTTGAAAATGTTGTCACTGATGCTTTGAATAAGTACCAAATTTGTGTTTTAATGCCAGATATTGAAGCACGAGGTATGCGCGTGGATAATGTTATTACTGGTATAAAGACTGTTGATTATGCTGAGTTTGTTGATTTGGTCGCTTCAAATAGCACAGTACAGGCTTGGTTATAAGAATTAAAGACATTTAGCGAGTGTTTCACTTTTCTAAGTCTTTATTTTCCTGCAAATGCTTACTAAAAACTATATCAAAGAGAAAGAGGATAATCTACCATGGCAATTGAAGTCAATGGAAAAACTATCGAAACCGATGAAGAAGGCTATCTGGTTAATTTGGCCGATTGGAATGCAGATGCTGCTAAAATATTAGCAACCCAAGATGAGCTTGAGCTCACTGATAATCATTGGGAAGTGATTAATTTCTTGCGAGAATACTATGATGAGTATCAAATTGCACCAGCTGTCCGGGTGTTAACCAAAGCTATTGGTAAGAAACTAGGTCCTGAAAAAGGTAACAGCAAGTATTTATATGAATTGTTTCCTTATGGGCCTGCGAAACAAGCCTGTCGTTTTGCAGGACTTCCAAAACCAACTGGCTGTGTCTAACACCTAAATTATCCTCACCCTACTAAATACTCTGCAAACTTAGAGTATCCTTTTATTTTATTTTAAGGGTGGGTGAGGAGGACGAGGATGTATATAATGGGATTTTGGACTACGTTTTATGCAATCGCATTTTATTTAGCAACCCTGTTTTTAGTTATTGGATTGGCTTATAGAATTTTTCAATATGCAAAAACGCCTGCTCCTTTAAAAGTACCAACTATGTCTGCTCCCTTAACCTTATGGGGTGTTGTCATTCGCATACTGAGTGAGGTGGTATTATTTAAAAGCTTATTTCGATCCAATAAGTGGATTTGGCTATTCGGTATGTTATTTCATGGTGCGTTGTGGATTGTTTTACTTCGCCATTTACGTTATTTCATTGAACCGGTTTGGACATGGGTTGTTTTGTTGCAGCCATTTGGTAAATATGGCAGTTTTATCATGTTATTTGGTTTATTAGGTTTGCTGGTACGACGAATGTTTGTTGAAAGAATACGTTATATCAGTGTTCCATCCGATTATTTAATGTTGATATTGTTACTTGTGATTGGTGGTAGTGGGACAATGATGAGTTTTGTCTCAAGTACAGATATTGTCCAGTTTAAAGCTTTCATGCTGGGTGTTATGTATTTTGATTGGCAACCTATCCCCACAGATAAGATGTTATTATTGCATCTTGCCTCGGTAATACTATTAATGATTATATTCCCATTTAGTAAACTGTTGCACGCGCCGGGTATCTTTTTTAGCCCCAGTCGTAATCAAATCGATAATTCCCGGGAAAAACGTCATGTTGCACCGTGGGCTATTGAAAAATTTGAGACACAAGGAAGTTAAGGAGGGTCCATGGCTAAAGCAAAATTTGATGTACCTGCATTCAGACCCTATCCGGTCATACCAGTCATTAAGTCAGACGCAATGAAAGGGAATGGTCCCTATGTCGCTAAACCACAAATGCAGGAATCATTAGGCTATCCGGGTGAGTTGATAGACAATTGGCAGGAAGTCGCCATTGATAAAATGGGTGAGTTGCTGAAAAAATATCGTTCACTGCGAGTTTATTTGGATTCATGTGTCAAATGTGGAGCATGTACCGATAAATGCCATTATATGATAGGGACGCAAGATCCCAAAAATATGCCTGTTGCTCGACAAGATTTATTACGGCAGGTTTACCGACGTTACTATACTTTGGCAGGTAAATGGTTTCCCAAATTGGTGGGCGCAAAAGACCTTACTAAAGATGTGCTTGATGATTGGTATAATTACTATCATCAATGTTCGCAATGTCGTCGTTGTTCGGTTTTTTGTCCTTATGGTATAGATACAGCTGATATCTCAATGGCTGCACGCGAAATATTGGATAGTGTAGGCAAAGGCCAAAAGTACTGTAATGAAATTATTGCTAAAGTTTATAAAATTGGTAATAATTTAGGGTTACCAGAACCTGCACTGCGTGATACTTTAGAAGGATTGGAAGAAGATATTAAACTGGATACTGGTGTAGATGTGCGCTTACCTGTAGATGAAAAAGGAGTTGAGGTGTTAGTAATCACCCCTTCTGCCGATTTTTTTGCAGAGCCTCATATTGATGGTTTAATAGGATATGCAAAAGTCTTTCATCAAGCGGGTATTTCTTGGACACTCAGTTCTTATGCTTCGGAAGCCGCTAATTTTGGGATGTTTATCGGTAGCTATGAAAATATGCGCCGCGTTGCGTTGCGTATCCGTGAAGCCGCATTAGATCTTAAAGTAAAACGTATTGTTTTTGGTGAATGTGGACATGCATGGCGTGTTGCCTATAGTTTTTTGAACACGTTAGCAGGGCCTTTTGATTTTCTTGATCAACGATATCCTATTCCTCAACATATTTGTGAGGTAACGAATGACTTGATTAAAAAGGGTGCATTAAAATTGGACAAATCGGCCAATGATTACCGTCGAGTCACTTTCCACGATTCTTGTAATGTGGCACGTGCTTCCCGAATGGGTAATACGCCTGGAGGACAGTTTATAATCCCACGTCAAATTATCAAAGCGACTTGCAATCATTTTTATGACATGCCAGAAGATACTATTCATGATGCGACTTTTTGTTGTGGAGGCGGCGGTGGTGTGTTAACTGATGATTTGATAGAATTGCGTGTGAAAGGTGCTTTGCCACGCATGGAAGCTTTAAAATATGTCGTTGATAATTATGGTGTGACTCATATGGCTGCTATTTGTGCTATATGCAAAAGCCAATTCACCAAAGTATTACCTTATTATGGTTTTCAAATGGACCAAATCATTAGTGTCCATCAATTGGTTAGCGATGCCATTATATTAAGTTAATTTCAAAAATTGGGAATTGGGAATGTTTTTGAGTTTATAAATCATCTTAAAAAATAAATCCCTTGCCAAAAGGGATAATTCAAAAAATGGGCGTATGTAGAGGATATTCAAATCCTCTTTATAATAGTGGTCCTAAAATGAATTTGTAAAATTGCTGGACGGGGTTTGCAACCCCGTCTGTGACGTTTTATTTACAAATCTTTTATGATCACTATAACTTTATTAAATCTCTTAATATAACTTTCAAAAAATAAATATACCCATTCCAATTTTTTTTAAAACCAACCACCCTTAGCTCTAATCCTCATTAAAAAAGGGAAAAGATAAATTAACTCCCCTTAAATTTGAGTATAGGAAAGAATGTTTTTGTACAATTAACCTGTAAAGTAGCTTGTGTTTAGTTGATTATATTCAACATAAAAACTGTAGAGCTAGAAGGATTATTTTTGACGTATCCCTTACTTAAAAAATACAAAACTTAATATGAAAGTACGTTATCTATTGAATATATTAGGAAAGCTTTGTCTAGGCTTGTTGTTAAGTTTAGCAGTGAATGCTAATGAACCAACTTCGATGCAACGTGTGCCTATACCAGACCCCCCAAAAGCGTTAGAAAACTTTTCTACTGAACAGCCTTGTGTCGAACCGATTGATATTATACGACGTAATCATGGCAGTTTGCTTAAACATCGTCGTAATGATACTATGTATCGTGGAGTGCGTACTACCCAATATAGCCTTGCCGCATGCATCAATTGTCATGTAACCCCTGATGCAATAACAGGAAATTACCCTAGCATTAGTCAAGACTCAGAACATTTCTGTCGTAGTTGCCACTCTTATGTTGCTGTAACTATTGATTGTTTTCAATGTCATGCCAGTAAACCCGATACATCAGTTAATGTAATCAATTCGATCAATATCTTAGACACATCAAGGGCATCACAGTAAATATTTTTTTATTATTCCCTCTCGTCAACACGATATTTTTAAGTTAATATATTGTAGTTATATTTATTTACCTTGATAGAGATTAAATAATACCCTTACCTTTCATTAAAAAATAGAGTCCTTATGAGTGAGGGACAAGAAAGGATTTTTTCGTCCTCACTCTATAGAAAAATTAATGTCACGGGGAAAAAGTTTTACTTGCATTTATTATGATTTTTTTGAATTGAAATGGGGTAATTTTCCTATATGTTAAGTAAATTCTAATTTTCCCTTTTATCCAAGATTTTTGGAGAAAGTAAAGTAATGTCTATTGAACAACAAGTTGAACAATTTGCCAGAAAAATTATTGATTTTCATGGTTTTCGTTTTAACGATGGCTTTTCTTGCCTTATCCCTGATAAGGAACCATTTCCTGCTAATGAAGGTCTATTTTTGTGGGGTTTTTCTCAAAAGCGGATGCGTTTTGAAACCAAAATTGAGAAGTTCCATACCTCGACCAGAATAAAGAGGATGGAACAAATGCTTGATTTATCGGAAAAGGAGTACAGGAAACTTTTCACCTCAGTAGAGGAGTATTTGAAATCCCTGAAGGATATTGGTTTTGTAGACATTGGGAAAGGGGTAAACCTGTTTGGAAAAGCCAAGATAAATAATGTGCAAGCAGATGCTAAGTTTTTCGAGAAAAATTTGGAAGCATTGGAAAAATTTGAGGTAGTTAGCCTCAATAATCCAATGGTCAAATTTGCGGAAGATCATGGCTATTTTCAGGTGAAAAATAAGAACAAGCTGGCTTGGAATAGTGAGTTTAGAGATACACCTTCTAAAGCTAAAACCAAAACTAAAACTTCTGCTAAAGCACCTGTTAAAGCACCTGCTAAAGCACCTGTTAAAGCACCTGCTAAAGCACCTGCTAAAGCACCTGTTAAAGCACCTGTTAAAGCACCTGTTAAAGCACCTGTTAAAGCCTCAAAAGCCTCAGCAGCTAAAGCACCCGCCAAAGCAACACCTGCTAAAGCTTCGGTTAAAACCAAACGAACATCTTCTAAGCTCGTTACCACAGTACCTCTCAAAGATAAGCTCAAAAAATTAGCAGCAGCTCAACCAGCTTCTTCTATTGATTGGGAGGAAAAAAAGAAAACTTGGGTAAAACAAACCGATACTTTGTACAAACAAGTTCGGGGTTGGTTATCTGAACATTCTAAAAATGGTCACATTTCTCCAAAATCCCAGAGAATTAAGTTGTCCGATGCTAATGTAGGCGACTATGAAATTGGTTCGCTTGAGCTGACTTTAGTAGGTAATCATAAAGTGATATTCGAGCCGATGGAGATGAATTTTTTGGGTGCTGTGGGTCGAGTTGATTTATACCATCGTGGTAATACTCACAAAGTGATGCTTTTACTCCGTGAAACGAATAAAAACACTCTTCAATGGGAATTGTGGAAAGGTGTCAATAAAGATGAACAACGGCTTTTCAATAAAGATTCACTTGAAAAATTGATAACTTCATGGATTGGATAGTGATATCTCACTAAAATAGCTCCTTTGTCTAGGAGGATAAAGGGGAAATAGAAATACCCATTTTTTTTGAAATTGTTTTTTTTGTTTATCTTCGTAAAAGTCAGAAAACTAAAATTACCTATCCAAAATAAAACAATTTTAATAAATTTTAGAACGGAAATTGTGTACACATCTATTAGGGTAGATATATCTACAATTACAGAATTTGGTCTTTTGGCCATGACAAAGTCTTCCTCCTAGCCTGTCAAAAAATGGCCGTTTTCTCTTTTCGAGGCAAAAAATTTTGCCTCGAATCTTTTTTTTTCTCAATAGTTTTGTATCAGAAACTTCATTAAAAAAACTATATACCAGAAATTTTTAGTTATTTATTTGGTAGGTATTTGGTAAGCTTGGGAGTTCTGTTATCAAAACTATGATTTATGAGCAGAAGAAGAAATGCTTTAATACCAAATCTGTTTTTAACGAGGTCACTTAATGAACGAGGAAATTTCACCTACCCCAAATCGCCGTGACTTTCTTAAAACGACTGCTATCGTAGCGGGGATAACGGTAGCACCCGGCGTATTATTATATGGCGTTTCTCAAGCCAAATCACCAGATGATCAAACTATCACGGCAAAAAAACGTTGGGGAATGTTAATTGATACTAATAAATGTGTCCAAGGATGCAATGAATGTGTAAATGCCTGTATTACCGAACATGGTATATCGGAAAATGTTCGACCTGATATTACCTCACAGTGGATACGTAAAGTGGGCTTACGTGATAAACAAACGGGCAAAGAATATTCACTCCCTCTTTTTTGTCAGCATTGTGAACACCCTCCCTGTGTCGATGTCTGTCCTACAGGTGCTTCGTTCAAGCGAGTCGATGGCATTGTTTTGGTCGATAAGCATATTTGCATTGGCTGTCGTTATTGTATGATGGCTTGTCCTTATAAAGCACGGTCTTTTGTCCATGAAACATTAAAAAATCAGAAACCCCATTCTCCGCGTGGTAAAGGTACAGTAGAAGCTTGTACATTTTGTGTACATCGTATTGATAAAGGTCAATCACCTGCTTGTGTGGCGGCCTGTCAAAAGAGTGGTCATAAAGCGATGCTGTTTGGTGATATAAAAGATCCCAATAGTGAGATTTCTAAAAAATTGTCTCATGTGAGTAGTACAGCATTGCGGCCAGATATGCGATTAAATCCGGGGATACGTTATCAAGGGCTTTAATTATGAGAAATATTACTTACCGAGGAATTGAAGGTAATACGTCAAGTTTTTACAGTATAGTAGCGATATCGTCTTTTTTTATTCTACTTGGTCTGTTTGCAGCCTATCAGATGGAACATCATGGGCATGTTATCACAGGCATGGATAACCAAATTGTTTGGGGAATACCTCATGTTTTTGCGATTTTTTTGATTTTAGCAGCATCTGGAGTACTTAATGTCGCATCAATCAGTTCTGTCTTTCGCAAAACCTTTTATCACCCCCTTGCCCGTTTATCCGCTTTACTTGCCATTACTTTACTTGTTGGTGGGTTATGTGTTTTAGTATTGGATTTAGGCCGTCCAGATCGTCTGATCGTTGCAATGACTTCTTACAATTTTAAGTCCATATTTGCTTGGAATATTTTCTTGTATAACGGATTTATGTTGGTCTGTGCTATCTATCTGTGGTTTATGATGGAACGGCGTATGCAACGCTATTATCCTACAGCAGGACTCATTGCATTTATTTGGCGTTTAATACTCACAACGGGGACAGGTTCTATTTTTGGTTTTTTGATGGCACGAGAAGCTTACAATACAGCAATTATGGCTCCACTGTTCATTGCTTTATCGTTATCTTTGGGACTTGCGGTATTTTTGCTTGTGTTACTTACTGATTGTTGGAGATTACAATGTCCATTGGGAGATAAAGTATTACATCGCCCTAAAACGCTGTTAGGTGTTTTTGTGGCAACCGTGTTTTATTTTGTGCTAGTTTATCATCTGAGTCACTTATATATTACAGGTCGTCATGGCATTGAATACTTTACGCTGGCAACAGGTGGTGTTTATACAGTATTGTTTTGGGGGGGGTATATATTTTTAGGGACTATATTGCCATTGCTATTGCTTTACCACGAAAGGTTTACTCACAGTTGTCTTAGCATTATGGCTGCATCAATGCTAACAATGTTGGGAGGATTTGCTTTGTTGTATGTGATTATCATTGGTGGGCAAGCCTATCCATTAAATATTTTTCCAGGCATGATCGTCACAAGTTCTAGCTTTTTTGATGGTGTTAGTCAACATCCTTACACACCAAGTGGTTGGGAATTTATGTTAGGTTTTAGCGGTATTGCCATATTTGTATTATTGACAATGCTGGCTGTGAAAATATTGCCCTTTTTGCCTAGCAGCCTAGCAGACACTGATCTTGACCCTGAACTTATAGATTAATAAATGAATCCCCATAAGACGAATTGTTTTTAGGGCAATTAACTAATTAATATAAGCAATTTCTAATTTTAAAATACAGAAATATTTCTATTTTCTTTATAATTAATAGATATTATACCGATTTAATTTAACTCATTGATTTCATCAATATAAAATTTTTTATTTTAATATAAATCAATAAATTACAAGAAATCGGTATAAAATCTAGTATTTTGGTAAACGCTTATCTTAAAATATTGAGCCATGCCATGAAAAATATTACTTACCATCAAATCGAAGGTAAACGCCGTGCGGATTATATCATATTGGCCGTATCGGCTTTTTTTATTTTATTAGGCTTATTTGCCGCCTATCAAATGGAACACCATGGGCATGCTATCACTGGCATGAACAATCAGGTTGTGTGGGGAATACCACATATTTTTGCCATTTTTCTGATTTTAGCGGCTTCAGGAGTACTCAATGTTGCCTCTATTAGTTCTGTTTTCCACAAAACCTTTTATCATCCCCTTGCGCGTTTATCAGCCTTACTTGCCATTACTTTGCTCATTGGTGGATTAACCGTTCTAATGTTAGATTTAGGTCGTCCAGATCGCCTTATCGTCGCTATCACCAATTATAATTTTAAATCCATTTTTGCTTGGAATATCTTTTTATACACGGGATTTATTTTGGTATGCGTTATATATTTATGGTTTATGATGGAACGGCGTATGCACAATTATTATCCCACGATTGGTCTTATTGCGTTTATTTGGCGTTTGGTACTCACAACTGGAACGGGTTCAATTTTTGGTTTTTTGGTGGCGCGAGCTGCCTATAATACAGCTATTATAGCGGCTCTGTTTATTGCTCTTTCTTTAGCATTGGGCTTGGCTATTTTCCTGCTTGTTTTAATTATGCAATTTAGATCATTGGGAAAAGAAGTATTGCATAGGCCTAAAGTATTATTAGGCATACTGATTGGGACGGTATTTTATTTTGTACTCGTTTATCATTTTACCCATCTCTATTTTGTGAGTCGTCATGAAATTGAATACTTTATTTTAGGAAAAGGAGCGATCTATACCGTATTGTTTTGGGGCGGTTATATTTTTTTAGGAACGATATTACCGTTACTACTGCTTTACCATGAAAGATTTTCTCACAACCGTGCTAGTATTGTAGCAGCATCAATATTAACGATTATAGGTGGATTTTCTCTATTATATGTCATTATTATTGGTGGGCAGGCTTATCCATTAGAAATATTTCCGGGGTTGGAATTAGTTTCTCATGATTTATTTGACAATACGCCTATATACCCTTATACACCTAGTCGTTGGGAAATTATGTTAGGTGTGGGTGGCATTGCAATTTCAACCTTGCTTACTTTTTTGGCTTTAAAGATATTACCATTTATGCCCCACAGTTTAGCTGATTTTGAAGTCGATCCTAAACTTATATAAAAGTATATTAGCGCATGATTCAATATCAGATAACATTCTGAATTCAAAGTGAAGCTTCAAAAAAGTCTTTTATTAGTAACTGATGTTACGCACTATGTTTCCAAAGTCTAAATCTTGATACTCCCGTTTTTCCAGCTATATAACTACAGGGATTGCTTATAAGAAAGGATAAAATTTTATAGTTATCTGACTGATTTTAAAGTTAAATTTAA
>JAUCGK010000118.1 GCA_030378085.1 Candidatus Parabeggiatoa sp. HSG14 | reverse complement strand
AAATAAGCCTCACTGGGTTTAAAAATAATCTAACTGGTTGAAATTAAAGTAATATTATATAATAACCCTCTTATTTAGTAGGATAATTGGCGAAGGTATTGTTTAAAACAATAATATAATAAATGGCACACCAATTGCCTTAGTAAATTTTAAGTCATAAATTTTCTTTGACCTTACGATAATTGAAGTTTATGACAACCTTTAGTTTACTATCCATCCAAACCGGTTTTTGAGTCTCGGTTTATCATATCCAATCGTATTATTATTAGTTTGAACATTCAGAAAGCCTGACAAGTTTGACCAACAAAATGTAATGAGGAATTGCTGGTAATGCTGGCTTTGGCAATATTAATAGGAGGGAGATTAGTGATTCTATGGGATTGCTGATTTTACCATTACTTAATTGGTTGGATGCTTAGGATTTTCACATCTGGTTAATCTTGATTCAAAATGGGAAGGGCGGCTGTGTCCCAAACTTTATGACTTTGGCGAGCTATGTTGTCTAGGACACACCGCATTCATAACATTCAATACACCAATCTCAAATATTACTGAAAGGAGTATCGTTTATGCTATATAATAAGTGTAGCAAAAATCGTGTTATTCACAATAGGCAGGACGTAAATTTTTCTCGTCCCATAAATGATTTATTAGCTAAGAATGTTGTCTATGAGACTTTACAAATACTTGCCAATGGCAATAGCTGGTGTTCTGCCAGTTACCATGAATTGGTGAAAAAATCGGGTTTTGGTAAAACGACTGTTATCAGTGCAATAAAGGAACTCATTGGCGACAATAGAATCAGGAAAAAACAGGTTCGTAATGAAGATAAAAGCCGGCTCCCAAACCGCTATGAATTATTAATAAGTTGAAAAATGATGCATAACCAGCTTATTTATAAACGTTCAGAAAAATAAAAATTATCATACCTGCCAGGTTTTCAAAACCTGGCAGGTATTAAAGCCAAATGTCTGAATTAGGATTTTCAGGATAATCAAGTCATCTTGTAAACCCTAAGTAAAACCTTTAACTACACGGATTATATATAAAAAAGGATTTAAACCAGGTATGATTATGATCCAATCTATTGATTATACAATCCTTGTAGTTGACAGTTTTAATCCCTTCTTATATACAATCCCTATAGTTAACGGCTTTAATAATTTTTGCTGTCTTAAGCAAGAAATAAGCCAACTACCCCAAAAAAACCTTTTTACCCTTGTCCGCACTAGGGTATGCATAATTACACTCTTTTATAATCAAAGAGTTACAAAATAGGGTTTTGTACAAGGGGGTTATAATTCTTATGGAAAGACACCAGATTTTATCCTTAATCAAAAATATCTGAATCCAGATTTTGGGATTAATTTTTGATAAGCAATCTTGTAAGTTCTTAAACAAAAGTTGTCGAGTAAAAATCGGCAACTTCATCTTAACCCTGTAAGAAGATAAACAATCATTCAATTGTTAAAAGAGTGTCCGGTTAAATTAGAGGAACCCCCTAATCGGGAGCGACTCTTTACCATTTGGCTATGCCGATAGTATCTACTGCGGGAGCTAGTTCTCTGAAATTTCTGTAACCCAATGTAGGGCAAAAAATCGTACTATGATTATTGTTCATCAGTGATTTTTACTTTTCCCTTGTTTTAAGTTTAGGTGTAGCAAGGGCAAGTGTATTTTAATTTCGAGCTTGAAATTTTTGCACGCCAAAACTTCAAGCTCAAAAACACTTAAACACTTTAACCTGGTAGGAGACATTAAATTATGTCAACTCAATACAAACGTACCAATTGGGTACGACGATTGGAGGATTTTTCCTCCGATTGCTCAAGTGGATTTAGACTTGGGCAATGGTTAATAGCAGGCATACTCGCTATCTTTACAGGGATAAGCCGATTACTACCGGTAACGCGGTGGTTATCTGTTACCCTTACGCCGGGTGTACCGGTGGTATCAACTACGGGGGTTGGTTCCCTGAAATCTCCTGCGTCTATTTGGCGTGGTGTTGTGTTTGTTGTTCTTGTCGTGGGTTTGATGGCGATGGGGCGTGGTGTTTTGGCAGCAGTTGGTAATGTGGAGTGCCTTAGGTTTAGAGCAAGCAATATACCTCAATTGGAAAAGGTGTATGATGGTCAACCAGACATTGTAAAAAAATATGGCAGAACAGTTTGTGGTATGCACTGCAGTGATGATACTCAATATAAAGTAGATTGTAATTCAGAGCTTTTTGATGATGGCTTTGATGTCGATCAATTAAAGATCGAAGGTAAATATGTTTCTGCTGTAAACGCAGTAGTTACAGAATTTAATACAAAATTTAATAATTGTAACAACATAACTCAAATTCCCCAAACCGAATGTGAAGCTTTAGTTGCTCTTTATAGCTATACAACAGGTGTAAACTGGTATCATAAAGACAATTGGTTAGAAACTAAACAACCTTGTTCCTGGAATGGAGTGATTTGTTCTAATGGACATATTACTGAAATTAGGCTTGATAATAATAATTTGACTGGTTTCATTCCAGTTGAACTAGGTAATTTAACTGAGTTGGAAAACCTCAGTCTAAATAAAAATAACTTGGTTGGAAACATACCTCATGAATTGGGTAATCTGACTAAGTTATCAACGCTTCACTTATACAAAAATTACTTAAGTGGGAATATCCCACATGAATTAGGAAACCTTCCTAATTTGTTCCTTATTGATTTGATAGGTAATGAATTGACTGGAACTATCCCATATCAGTTAGGCAATCTCAAAGGTTGGGATATTAGACTACAGTATAATCATTTATGTGGAACTATTCCACCATTAAGTAACCGTAATTGGTTTAATTTTGGTAATAATCATTTAACATGCTCCGATTGTGGAAGTCAAACGACATCTGAAGAGTACCAATCTGAAGAGTACCAATGTTCAAAAGTTACTGTCGATGGTGACATTTGGATAGATACAAACACCAACGGTATTCAAGATGATAGTGACTCGACGATCTATATAACTGACTGGGATGCCGGCAACGTCAATCTTACAAATTTGAATAGCCAACAAGTATTTTCTGCCTATGTGGAAACTGAAAATGATCGTGATGGTGATTATTACCTTGGAAATTGGATGCTTGAAGATGAACTACCATCCGGTGATTATAAAGTCGAAGTGCAATTGCCCACTAACTGGGTACAATTAACACCCGATCCGGATGATGTGGTTCAGATTAATGACTCAACTGGAGCAATTAACATTGGTATTCAACCTCCTATCACTGTTGCTTTAGGTCTCAATGGGGAAGTTTCCATTAATGACATAGAACCTAATGGTTTATGTAAACACCCGTGGGAGCACTTTGGTCTTCAACCCTCTGGCAAAGAAACTATCATGAGTTACAGCATTAGTAGCCAAGCAATGAATGGCTTAACTTTTCAAACTTCAGGTTTTGCAGGAACGGTACAAGTTCAAAATAACACACCTTCTGTGACAATTAGTTCGAGTAATCCAAATGAAGTGCGAAATATCTCTTTAAATGGAAATACCATTTCATTTGATATTCCAATGACCTTCAATGAATCAGCAGATGGTGATAATGCTAATGTATCTATTAATTTTGCTGTAACTAATGAAACCGGTTACAGTACTAGCATTGAAGCATGTGGTTATGTCCCTGACACGTCTGTACAAGAATTTAGCGCGGGTATGGATATGGAAGTTCAAGTGGGTGAAACGGTACAGTTTCAAGGAATATTGCTCGACCCTGATACTAATGATGACTATGATGTTTCATGGTCTTTTGAAGACACTGGTGAAGAAGTTAGAAACACTTTAACGCTTACCCATGTTTTCACTACACCGGGTACTTACGAAGTATCTTTGTACGCAGAATATGCGGATAACTATATTGAGAAACGTTACGAAAATAGTGATAGTTTGATTGTCACGGTGGTAGGGGCTGAAGTATGCCCTAATTCCACTTGCAACGTAGCCAAAGATGGTTCCAACGAAACTGGTAATGGTTCAGAAGCTAAACCTTTTGCCACCATCCAACATGGCATTGACGTTGCCAAAGATGGCTATACTGTTTTAGTCTATCCCGGCACGTATGTTGAAAACATCAATTTCAACAGCAAAAACATCAAAGTTGAATCGACTGATGGTGCTGAAAATACCGTGATTGATGGTAACAAAAGTGATAGCGTTGTGAAGCTCGTCAATGAAGGAAGTAAAAAAGCAACGTTAAGCGGTTTTACAATTACCAATGGTAATGCTCAGTATGGTGGTGGGATTCTAGTTAAAGGTCTTAATTCAATTTCTAAAGAATTGATTTTTAAAAACTTGATTATTGTGGGTAACTCATCTCATGCAGGTGGTGGAATTAGCTGTCATGGTTCTAGCCCAACTATTGAAAATATAACCATTTCTGGTAATTCATCGGAATATGCTGGTGGTGGAATTTATTGTCAAGGTGGTAATCCAACTTTGTCCAATGTTGTGATTTCAAACAACAAAGCAGGAGGACTTAGTGCCGGTGCATACATTCTTGGAGGTGAGCTAAATTTTTCCCATGTAACAATTGTTGGCAACACCATTTCTTCTAATACAGGAGGCCAGGGAATATGGTTAAACGGTGCCAACCTAATACTAAGAAATTCAATTGTATGGGGTAATTCAGCTGGTGGAATTAACCATATAAACTCTGCTACTGCCACTGTTACTTATTCAGATGTTCAAAGCGGATGGGAAGGTGAAGGAAATATTGACACCGATCCATTGTTTGAGAACGGCTATCATCTATCCGATTATAGTCCTGCCATTGATGCAGGTACGTCAGAAAATGCACCAAATACCGACATTGAAGGCACTCCACGTCCAAGTCCAACTGGTTCAAAGGGAAATTTCCGTGAAAATGCCATTAGAATTGCTTATTGACTGGATTGGTACTGCTCTGGATTGGATCAATCCTTTCTCTAAAAAAGGCTTTATCCAAAAGAATGAAACAGTAACTACTAAATACACTTTTTATGCATATACTACTCCTTCTGATATGCCAAAATACTTACCAAGAAGATGTACTACTTATGCCGTAACATGGCCGGGTAGTGATTTAGATTTAGCTATTACTACACCTTCTGGTAAAAAACTCACTCCATCCAGCCCAGAAGTACTAGCATATTCGGAAGAAGAAACGGCTGAGTATTATGTCGTTGCCAGCGATGAAGAAGGTGATTGGTTAGTTGATGTCACTGGTATAGAAGTTGATGAAGGTGGCGAACCTTATGAACTAACTGTTGTCTCTGTTGATGGTGCTGAATTGCTTAACCAGCTAACTGAAGATACAGATAACGATGACTTGCCTGATTTGTGGGAAGAACATTTCTTTGGTGATTTAACCCAAGATGGTAATGCTGATAGTGATAATGATGGCGTACCTAATTTACGGGAATTCCAAGAAGGCATCAATCCAACCAGTGGCGATACTGATGGCGACGGTAAACTTGATGGGCATGAAATTGTGCAACCAGCCCAATGTCAAATCTACGCCGTGCATGATGAAAAACGCAACAATTCGCAGTTCTTTACAGTGAATCTTGATGACCTAACTGTTAGCGAATTAGGGCCAATGTACGAGGGACATGATATCGAAAGCCTTGCCATTCACCCCGAAACCAATATGATTTACGCGGCTTCGGGAGATAATGTCACCAACAAAAAACGAGGTTTCTTTTATCTTGTCGATGGGCAAACAGGGGAATTATTCCCAGTTGGTAGCACCGGCTTTAAAGAAATCGAAGACCTCGCATTTGATTCTGATGGTACCTTATGGGCATGGGCTAAAGGCGATGGTTTGATAACGATTGAGCCAACAACGGGTATAGGTACTTTAGCGTTACCTTCTAATGTATCAGTAGAAGGGCTAACTCTAAGCAAAAAACCAAACCAGACTATCTTCTACGGCTCCATCAACACAGAGCTTTGGTTGTATGACATGAACGCAAATAAGTTAGAAGTCGTCTGCACCAATTTGTTAGGTGAAACGGAGAGCCTAGAAATGATGTCAGATGGTCAATTATTGGTTGGCACTCATAACGTACCTTTTGGTTTGCACGCTTTTAATCCGCAAACTTGTCAAGCCATCATGGCAGATGAAACATTGTCCAATAAGTTTAATGATGTGGAAGGTATTGCGTTGCCAGTTGCAGCTTGTAGTGTGTGTGGAGATAGTGTTGTTCAAGGAAATGAACAATGCGATGATGGTAATACAACTAGTGGAGATTTATGTTCAGATATTTGTATGATTGAGTAGAAGTTTTTTACTGTTATTTCGGGAATGAAGCGAAGCGGATTTCCCGAAACACTCATCCTTCACAAAGCCAAAGTAACGGAGAATGAGTATCCAGCCCATTTAGTCCGTGAGCGCACCACTATCTTCATCCCAGAAGATATTCAAGTCGATTTAGCTTTTGTGATAGATGTCACGGGTTCAATGCAGGACGAAATGAATAGTGTCATCAACGCCTTGACGGATTTCATAGATGAGATAGATACCAGCACCGCGCCGTTAATGGCATTACTCACTTTTGGCGATGAAGTCAAAGTGGCAGCCTTTACCCAAGACTAATCGTCTTACGCGGAGCCATTGAAGACTTAACAGCGAGTGGCGGCGGATTATGTGAAGAAGCCTCAATAGAAGCATTATTAGTGGCTATCCCGCATGTCAAAACCGGTGCTGATATTCTGTTTGCCAGCGATGCCTCCCCCTATCCTGATGCGAATGTGGACAAAGTGATTGAATTGTTACGTGGCAAAGGGATTCGTTTTAATGCAATACTAACAGGAGACTGCACACAGAAAGACAGTTGGAATGAATTGCCAAGTAATGAATAATTAAAACAGGTAACTGACACCAAACCTGACAGGTTTTAGAAACCTGTCAGGTTTTGACTCATAAGGCGAGAAGAAATTCTCGCTTTTTTTGTGCATGGCAATATTGGTGTCAATGGAGTGTATCATGTCTCTGATGAAAGATGGAAAAAAGCTATTACTCCGTTAGAAAACTCTTTGGAGAAAGTTTCAAAACTCCGAGGAGTCACCTACAAATGGAATACCGAAGACTATCCAGATATGAACTTTGATGACAAGACACATCTTGGTTTTATTGCTCAAGAAGTTGAACCGGTTATTCCTGAACTTGTTAGCACAGATGATGAAGGTTACAAGTCGGTATCGTATGAAAATGTGACAGCCGTCCTAGTAGAAGCCGTCAAAGAACTAAAGACCCAAAACGACGCACTCAAAGCCATCGTCTGTGAAGACCATCCAGAAAAAGCAATTTGCCAGTGAATGGGAATCGGGCAGAAAATTCTGCCCGGTTTAATCAACTACATTTCTACCCAATTTTCTAATTTCAAATCAGAAATACGGGAAAAATGACGTTGATTATTCGTCACTAAAATAGCATCTAAACGGAGTGCATGAGCAGCAATTAGCATATCCATATTACCAATAGGTAAGCCTTTGCGTTCTAAATCGGCACGCAAAATGGCATAATGTTGAGTTGCTTCAGCATCCCATGCGAAAACGGTTAAATTCAAGTGACTGATGAAAAAATCAATGTCCTGTTGAATAAAACTACTGGAATTATGGCGTTCAACACCATAACGTAATTCCGCTAAAGTCATGGAAGAAATACCAACCGGTGACGTTTTTATCGTTTGTAGATGTTTTAACACCGACAAAGGATGCTGTTTCATTATGTAGCTGCAAGTATCTGTGTCAAGTAAATATGGCATGATTAAAAAACCCGTTGTTGAGGAAGCTCATCAATGACATCTGCCATAAACTCATCAGGTGCTTTACGGGCAGTTGCAAAGTAATTTTTCCAGCGTTCAGACAAATCAGATGCCTTTTCAAGTGGCTGTGCAGGGTCTGAAAAACTGCCTTCTGAAAGTTCAATTGGGTATTTATGCTTTTGCATAGCTTGGATAGTCACTAAACTACTTTTCACAGCGGTTAGAAAAAATTGATTAACCGAAATACGGTTTTTTTCAGCAACCTGTTGTACTGTAGCCAATAGACTATCAGGAATTTGGAGCGCATATTCACTCATTGATATCACCTTTCTTATTAAATTTTTATTTATAAGGAGACATTATAATTATGTCAATTGATAATTATAACATAAAAGTTCCAATCTGGAACATTAGGCGATTTTTCAATTGCCTATTATCACTCGCATTGCTTATGCTGACCAGCGTAGTATCGGCTCAACAAAGCAGTGATAATTATACCATGCTCAAAAATGTTTTGAGCAACGGCGGTAATAAAAGCAGTTCAGCAAACTACCAACTGGTAGCAACCGTCGGTCAAAACGCCACCAGAAAAAGCACTGCCAATGATAAAGTGCTGTATTCAGGATTTTACGCGCTTATGGGTACGCAACCACCAACTGAAGATACCGATAACGACGGTTTACCTGATGAATGGGAAACATACTTCTTTGGTGATTTAACCCAAGATGGTAACGCTGATAGTGATGGTGATGGTGTATCCAACCTACTTGAATTCCAAGAAAACTTGAATCCTACTAGTGTTGACACTGATGGTGATGGTAAACCAGACAACTTGACTACTGTAGCACCTACACAAGCCTCCTGCCAACTTTACGCAGTAAATGACAAGGGACTAAACAACTCCCAATTCTTCACTATAAATCTTGATGATCTGACAATCAGCGAGTTAGGCCAGATATACAAAGGACACGATATTGAAGCCATTGCCATTCATCCTGAAACAGACATGATTTACGTTGCATCAGGAGACAACGTAACGAATGGGAAAAAAGGTTTCTTCTATCAAGTTGATGGAAAAACGGGTGAACTGTTCTCAATTGGTAGCACTGGTTTCAAAGAAATTGAAGACCTAGCATTTGATTCCGATGGTACATTATGGGCATGGGCTAAAGGCGATGGTTTGATAACGATTGAGCCAACAACGGGTATTGGTACTTTAGCGTTACCTTCTAATGTGTCAGTAGAAGGGCTAACTCTAAGCAAACAAACAAACCAGACTATCTTCTACGGTTCCATCAATACCGAGCTTTGGTTGTATGACATGAACGCAAATAAGTTAGAAATCGTTTGTACCAATTTGTTCGGCGAAACGGAAAGCCTTGAAATGATGTCAAATGGTCAATTATTGGTTGGCACTCATAACGTACCTTTTGGTTTACACGCTTTTAATCCACAAACCTGCCAAGCCATCATGGCAGATGAAACATTGTCCAATAAGTTTAATGATGTGGAAGGTATTGCATTACCAATAGCGGCTTGTAGTGTGTGCGGAGATAGTGTTGTTCAAGGCAACGAACAATGCGATGATGGTAATACAACTAGTGGAGATTTATGTTCAGATATTTGTATGATTGAGTAGAAGTTTTTTACTGTTATTTCGGGAATGAAGCGAAGCGGATTTCCCGAAACACTCATCCTTCACAAAGCCAAAGTAACGGCGAATGAGTATCCAGCCCATTTAGTCCGTGAGCGCACCACTATCTTCATTCCAGAAGATATTCAAGTCGATTTAGCTTTTGTGATAGATGTCACGGATTCAATGCAGGAAGAGATGAATAGTGTCATCAACGCCTTGACGGATTTCATAGGTGAGATAGATACCAGCACCGCGCCGTTAATGGCATTACTCACCTTTAGCGACGAAGTAAAAGTGGCAGCCTTTACTCAAGACTTAACCGTCTTACGCGGAGCCATTGAAGACTTAACCGCCAGTGGCGGCGGATTATGTGAAGAAGCCTCAATAGAAGCATTATTAGTGGCTATCCCGCATGTCAAAACCAGTGGTGATATTCTGTTTGCCAGCGATGCTTCTCCCTATCCTGATGCGAATGTGGACAAAGTGATTGAATTGTTACGTGGCAAAGGGATTCGTTTTAATGCAATACTAACAGGAGACTGCACACAGAAAGACAGTTGGAATGAATTACCAAGTAATGAATAATTAAAGCAGGTAACTGACACCAAACCTGACAGGTTTTAGAAACCTGGCAGGTATTGACTCATAAGGCGAGAAGAAATTCTCGCTGTTTTTGTGCATGGCAATATTGGTGTCAATGGAGTGTATCATGTCTCTGATGAAAGATGGAAAAAAGCTATTACTCCGTTAGAAAACTCTTTGGAGAAAGTTTCAAAACTCCGATGAGTCACCTACAAATGGAATACCGAAGACTATCCAGATATGAACTTTGATGACAAGACACATCTTGGTTTTATTGCTCAAGAAGTTGAACCGGTTATTCCTGAACTTGTTAGCACAGATGATGAAGGTTACAAGTCGGTATCGTATGAAAATGTGACAGCCGTCCTAGTAGAAGCCGTCAAAGAACTAAAGACCCAAAACGACGCACTCATCGTCTGTGAAGACCATCCAGAAAAAGCAATTTGCCAGTAAAACAATTGATAGCAGTGAAAAAAGTGATGCAACAAACTCACTACCACTCTTTTCACTCATGAACTGGAGCCAACTTCTTTTACTCACTGATGTTACGCACTGTACTTCAAAAGTGAATACCAGAGTAGTGCAAAATGAAATTTTGCTGATTGTAACAGATTTTGGGGATACCCCCCTAACCCCCCGTACACGGGTGGAACCAAACATCATTTGACACTTTGCTTTTTCTATTTTGGGACTTCCCCCTGTGTACGGGGGGTTAGGGGGGGTGTCCTCAATTTTGCACTCCAGTTTGAAAGCTATCTGCGTAACATCAGTTACTCATCAAGATGTTGAGCAATTAAAAAATCACTTATCGTCTGAATGATAATACCCATAGTCTGTTTAGGATTATTCCTATAACGACCAAAATGTTTTATGTCGCCAGTTAGTAAATGGCTAGCTTGTACCGCTAAAGCATCCTGCATGACTGGTTTATCTTTAGACGGTAAATCAATTGGACAAACGTAAGTAATTGTGGAAGATACACATTTTAAATCAGATAATAACATCTCAAGAGCTGCTAAACGATCTGGGTATTTAGCCATAATATTTCGTCTCGTTTCTTGAGCGATGTAATCTGAAGTTATACCCTCCCACAATCCATGCTTGACCAATTGCAAAATAAGTGCAGCTTTACCTTTTGGATTATGGGCAGCAGTAAACAATACATTTGCATCAAAAAATAATCTAATCAAGGGAAATACCAACCTTTTGTAAAATACGTTGTCTTTTTTCGGCTGAAAGCTGATCTGCTTGTGTCCACTGAGCTATATCTTCATCAGTATACATTTCAACAGACTGAAAAAAGGATAGCTTTTCTTTGATAACTTTGAGTAAAAATTGATGCGGAGTTATGTTTAAAAACTGGGCAATTTTTTTAACTTCATTTGTTAAATCGGCAGGAACTGTCAAAGTATCTTCTGTCATTGTTATTACCTTTTTTAATTAAAAATAGTTTAAGGGGGAACGTTCTTTTTAAGTTAAACTTTGCGAGAACAGTTAGATCATTCCATTGTTAGATTTAACGTAATTCATTTATTTATAAGAAATTACTTAAATAGATGAATTCAGTTAAATCAATAAGTTGGTTTGTAATTTAACAAAGTAGAATTAAACATCTTTTATTAAGGAGACATTATTTTATGTTATTTAATAATTATAACACAAAAGTTCCGATACAGAGAAAAACAACCGATAATCAGCGTGTTGGAGGCAAGGTTCTCATGGCATTAATATTCGGGGTGGATACACAATTTATAAGGCATCGAAGCGAATAATGGTAAATTCCAATCTTATCAACAAAAAATTTTTCAGGCCAGCCCGCCTTGACTATTTGATGACATTGGCATCTGTATCGCCCTCATCGAACAAGCACAGGCGTGCGCTGTATTTTTTATCTGGCGGCGATTTTATTACGGCTTATTTGTTATCCAACGGCGCGGATGAAATCATTATGCTTGATCGCCTCCCTTTTTACGGGGCGACATTAAGCGATAAGGATTATGCCGAGCAAAAACAAGAGTATTATTACAAAAAATATGAACTCGATTTTTCCGTGGAACCCGATCTTCTCCCTGAAACAGGATGTTTGCAATACCTGTTATGGGAACTTGAAGCCATGGGTGTTAGCGACATCACTCAGGTAGCCGCCTCTCTTGCCGAAGATTCCCTATCTCATTGCTATACATTAACATATCAATTGCCCTGCGAACCGGAAAAACGCCTACTTTACTGCCAAATCAAGGATGCCTGTTATTTGGAGCATTATCCTGAAGAGCTTCTGCGCGGGATATCCCGCGGAATTGACTGCCTGATTCGCAAAGCTGCTGTGAAAATCGAAGCGTCCAAAGAAGTCTCGGCGTTTTTTGCCTCATCTATGGATGAACAGGGGGTGATGTTCATTGATGACGGCTCGCGCAAAATGCTTGACGACATCAATACAGTGTTTTGCCCGGTGAACGAAAGCGCGATATCCGCTGTCAGAGAATTTGAAACCTCGCATTCAATCCTGTTCGGTTACAATCCTGTCAGCATATATCAAAGCATTTCCGCCCGGCGCGAATGGGAGACCGCACGCAGATACCGGCAAGACACCCTTCCGAGGCGCGTGATATTTATCAATTCAAATCCTTCGCCCGAACTCGATGCGATTAAGTCCGTTCTGGAAACCGGCAAGGTTGAATTTATTTTGGCAGGCGAAGCGGAAGGCGCGGATATGCTTTCTCAGCATTACCCTGAGCTTTTTTTCATGGAAACGGCATATTCGCCGGATTCACTGGTGAATCGCTGGCTGACCGGCAGCAAATCTGTTGTTTATATACTGGGAGATGATGAAAATATCGAATATTTCAAAGATATTGAGCATGTCAGATATTTTGTCGTATCAAGCGTGAATTATCCCTATTTCAGTTATCCTGCTGAAGATATTATTCCGCTTTCTTTTTGCGATGAAGAAAAAATACCTGAGCATGAACGTATTTTCACCCGGTCATTTGACTCAAATTGTTTTTGGCTGAAATTTCATATTTTCAAGCAGATAAATCCAAACGACGCAGAGGCCGAAATATCCATGTTCGCACGACTGATTTTATCCAAATATTCCTCATCAAAAGGACAGAAGGGCTAAAGCGACAGGTTCGATTCTGAAAGCGGGGGTGTTGCTGTTTTCTGAATTCGCGTCCATAAGTGATAAATAAAGTTGATAAATGGGGTCAGAGTCAAATTAATTTCTACTGACACTGATGTTGATAAAAACTGTTTGATTTGAGTAAAAAAATGATGCAAAATGCCCTAACTCGGCACTGCACCGGACGCTCGTTCCTCGCGCCGGTGAGCTTCAACGTTAGTTTACTACGTACTACAAATTCTAATAAAGTTAAAACTCGTAAACCAATGGTTAACAATCGAATTAACCCCGTAGCGTGGTCATCTTTTTGTAAATACATAGGAGTTAAAGAATGAGGTTTGCCTTTTAATCTACCGAAACCTCTCTCAATAATATATTCTTCACGGTAAGCAAGTACTGCTTCATTTAATAACAATCTTTCACTTGGAGCATTAGTGGCATAAACTCGCCAGCCAAGACGTTTTTTTGTGTGTGCTTCTTGATTATCTTGAACATGTACATCAAGAACTTGTTTAGTTTCAATGCGAGTAGGTTTATCACGATAACTGCGGCGATGTTGTTCAATAGTTGTTTCAACCGCATCAATTTCTAGTAAGCCTTCTACATTGTATTTTTTGAGGATATTGTTGGCAGCAAGCCAAAATGATTTTAAAGTTGTTAGGCACTTGTATCCACTACGTGGGCGGGTAAGGTCGGCAATTTCTTTTTTGGCTTTTTTAAGACGTTTGTTCAATGATTTTTCCTGTGCTTGTGCGTAGTTAATCGAACGTATTACTAAACGTCTTTCAGTCCAAGATATTGTTTCCTCATCTATTTGCTCACTAACCGTTTCAGTTATTTCAAAGCCATGTGCAATTTCGGAGGCTTGACCAGAATCATCGAAGCGATAAATGGGTTCAATATTGTATGAATCAACCGTGTGTAAGTATAGCGTTTTCCGATTGCGTCAGGTACAAGTCCCCTCTTTAATTAAGGCTAATCTTTACCCACAAGTACCTCGTCTTTTGGAGTCCAAACCTTCAGGTTTGGCAATTCGCGATGGAGTCCAAACCTTCAGGTTTGGCAGGAGCGAAGGACTCCAAAAACACAAACCTGAAGGTTTGGACTCCAAGAACACAAACCTAAAGGTTTGGACTCCAAAAACCCAAACCTGAAGGTTTGGACTCCAAAAACCCAAACCTGAAGGTTTGGACTCCAAAAACCGCTGGGTACTTGTGGGTAAAGGTTAGCTTTAATTAAGGAGGGGATTTAGGGGGAGGTTGTACTTTATCCAATCGGGAAACGCTATAAATCCTCATTCCTAAGTGTTTTTGAGATAAGTCGCTGCTTTTTTAGAAAAGTAAGTCAAAATGCCATCTGCGCCCGCTCGTTTGATACTTAATAAGGATTCTATCATGACTGCGGTTTCATCTAACCAGCCATTTTGAGCGGCTGCCATTAACATAGCGTATTCGCCACTGACTTGATAGACAAAAGTCGGCGCACCGAATTGGGTTTTGATTCGTTGCACGATGTCTAAATAGGGCATACCAGGTTTAATCATAACCATATCTGCACCTTCTTGTAAATCTAAAGCCACTTCACGCACTGCTTCGTCACTGTTAGCTGGGTCCATTTGATAGCTATATTTATTGCCACCTCCCAACGCGCCCGCAGAACCAACCGCATCTCGAAAAGGCCCATAAAAACTAGAGGCATATTTGGCAGAATAAGCCAAAATGCGTGTGTTATTATAGCCAGCTGCTTCCAGTGCTTGACGAATACCACCAATGCGTCCATCCATCATATCAGAGGGCGCAACCACTTCCGCTCCCGCTTCCGCATGAGACAGTGCTTGTTTTATCAATACTGCAACTGTTTCATCATTCATCACATAGCCACTGTCATCAATCAAACCATCTTGTCCGTGTGTGGTAAACGGATCCAAAGCTACATCGGTGATGACTCCCAATTCTGGACACTGTGCTTTCAGTGCCTTGATTGCGCGTTGGGCTAAACCTTCTGGATTATAAGCTTCTTCGGCATCTAATGATTTTTTGATTGCAGGGACAACAGGAAATAGAGCCACAGCAGGAATACCTAATTCCACTAATTCAGCACCCTCTCTAACCAATTCATCCACTGTCAGGCGACATTGATCCGGCATAGAAGCAATTGGAATACGTTGTTTTTCGCCTTCCATCACAAAAAGCGGGTAAATCAAATCATCAACACTCACCACATTTTCACGCATTAAGCGACGAGAAAAATCATCACGGCGCATTCTACGCAAACGTAGATTGGGAAATTGGGCAGAATTTAATAAGGACATTTGTTATACCTTGTCATTAAATTTTAATAGGAAACAAAAGATAATATTACGATAGTTATCGTTTCGATTATTATAGACTTTTAGGGAAATATTGTTACTGTCAATTTTAGACTTGTCACAAGAAATAACAAATTATGAGGGTAATCTCAAAAAAAATAATATACCCAATGAGATTATAATGGTGTTAGAATATCAAAATATTTCTCAATGACCAATATAATTAGCTCCT
>JAUCGK010000117.1 GCA_030378085.1 Candidatus Parabeggiatoa sp. HSG14 | reverse complement strand
AATGTCTCATAGACATTAAAATAGGATTATGATTTTATACAAAATTTTTGAGCAAAACTTCCATATTCTTTTTTAATTTACATTGCCATTCTTTTTACTCATCATAAACAATCATGGCTTTAGGCAAAGCTGTTATAACTTTAAATAACATGCTTATCCCTAAACTATTCAGAAAATTTAATTTTGAGAGGTCTAAAACTAAAGGATTGGCCTTATTTATAAATTGGTAGAAGCATATTCCGAAACGTTTAGTTCAAGTTTACCTTTTAAAATGGTGTTATCTTTTTCAAGGATACTCTATCAGTTATCATAATAGTATTAACCTCTTAATGCAAAAACCATCTTCAATATATACTAAATTGATAAGGTTTTCAATCATAAATTGTAGCAAATGTCACCAAATATCACTAACTGATGTTACGCACAATATTTTTACGAAACTCAATGTTCAAGTTTCTAAAAAATAATGACTTGCTATAAATAATTCTATGATTATGTTGTAGAGACGCGATGCTCGCGTCTCTAAATACTCTAAAGAAGCCAGTAATAAGGTTTACATGTCATTTGTAAACAAACATCAGGCGTAAATAATGCCATAGGCGTAAATAATTCCATGATTATTTACGATGCGAGCCGAGACGCGAGCATCGCGTCTCTACAAATCTATCGAATTACCACTCCTTACTGTGGGATTGCAAACCCCGCCTGCCCCAAGCACTGAAGAAGCGTTGTGCGTAACATCAATCACTAAATCAATTTTGGCAAAGGTATTGGATATTATCAAATTAAATATATTTGCATAATAATAAACTAAACTTTATAGTAAGAGCATTGATACTAAAGAAAAGTTAAGGGGATTGATAAAGTTTAAGTAAGCTCTTCCTTCAATAAATATCACACGATTTACCTCATAACCCTAACTCTGTAAATTGTTTAATCTCATTAATTTATTAAAGATAAGAATTTCATGCTCCAAACTAAGATTAATAAGTATCTTCTCTAAAATTCGGTGGAAAAAACTGACAGGTTTGGGCAAGTTTACCCACACTTTTTGAGAAGATACATTAATAACATCTAATAAAAATAGGGTATTTAATAAATTACTGATTACGAATTACCAATTACTAATTACCAAAAAAATAAATTAAAAACGAGGAGTTCAATAAATATATGGTCTCTAAAAATTATGTAATACTCAGTGTGTTAACAGCATTACCTTCATTAGCACCGGCTGGAGATATAGAAACCTCCGTATCACCAAATGACATCAATGGCACTTCATCGTCGTACACCGTTGAAAATGCCGATAATCCTTTAGAAACAGGCACAACAGATATTGAGGTAACGTCAGAACAATCCAGCGAGTCAGTAATTGTAGTTGAGAACGTTGACGTAACTTCTACTGCTGATGCGACTGAAAAAGTGGTGAGTAAAACCCCAATTGTAGTTGAGAACGTTGATAGCGTAACTTCTACTACTGAGACGACTGAAAAACAAAAATCAGATACATCAATTGACGAAACACCCAGTAATGTAGTTAGTAAAACCCCAATTGTAGTTGAGAACATTGATGGCGTAACTTCTACTGCTGAGACTGAAAAACAGGAATCAGATATATTAATTGAAGAAACGCTGAGTGATGCGGTGAGTAAACTCCCAATTTTTGATGAGGTAATTCCCGTCGCTGATACGACTGAAAAACAGGAACCAGTGAGCAAAATTCCAGCAGTCGATAACATTAATGGTGCAACGAATATTGATGTGTTGATAGGCAAGACATTTTGGGGATTGAGAAATGACGCTTGGGGAGTACAAACAGGCACTGTACCAATAGGCGATAACATCAATAGTACAGATGGGCAAAAGACATTTACCATTCCTGATGGTTTTTATTCAGGCGACAAAAAGGCCACCGCTAATGACACTCAGTTAAGCGCAGCCAATATCAAAAGCGGTGTCACTATTTTCGGTGTGAGTGGTGATTTGAATGTCGTTGATACTCGTTCGGGAGATACGGTAGCCTCCGATATCAGAAAGGGTAAAAAGGCTTGGGTGGATGGGAGTGAAGTCACAGGCATCATGCCAACGCAAACTTTCTCAGAAACCAGTACAACTGTTAATGCGGGTTATTATGATGCGACAACCTTGGAATCGGTGGATTCTGATTTAATCGCTAATAATATTAAAAGTGGTACGACCCTTTTTGGTATCAGTGGTGAGTCGAATATTGTTGATACCCATTCTGGAGATGCAATCGCGGCTGATTTAAAAAATGGTAAAAAGGCTTGGGTAGATGGGAGTGAGATTACCGGTGCTATGCCGACACAAATCCTATCGGATACCAACAAAAGGGTTAAACAGGGTTATTACGATGCCACAACTTTGGATGCAGTGGATTCAGACTTAACATTTAGCAATATCAAAAGTGGTATCACTCTTTTTGGGATTACAGGTGATCCCAATGTGGTTAATACACAGTCTGGAGACGTGATTGCAACTGATATTAAAGAAGGAAAAAAAGCATGGGTGCGGGGTAACGAAGTTACTGGTGCTATGCCAATAAAAAACCTATCAGATACCAGTACCACCGCTGCAGCAGGTTACTATGATGCCACTACCTTAGACGGGGTGGATTCTGATTTAACGTCCAGTAATATTAAGAGTGATGTCACCATTTTTGGTATTACCGGCGACTCAAATGTGGTTGATACCCGTTCTGGTGATACAGTGGCTGCCGATATTAAAAGCGGTAAAAAAGCATGGGCAGATGGTCATCAAATCACCGGAGCCATGCCAACGCAAACCCTTTCGGATAACAGCACCACCGTTAAAGGGGGTTATTATGATGCCATTACCTTAGAAGCGGTAGATCATGACTTAACAAGCGATAACATCAAAAGTGGTATCACCCTTTTTGGTATTGCGGGTAACTCGAATGTCGTTGACACTCGTTCTGGTGATGTGGTTGCCGCTGAAATGAAAAGTGGTAAAAAAGCATGGGTTTCTGGCAATCAAATAACAGGTATCATGCCCACGCAAACGCTATCAGATACCAGTACCACCGTTGAAGCGGGTTACTATGATGCAATGACTTTGGACTCTGTGGATGCAGATTTAACAAACGATAACATTAGAGGAGGGGTTACCCTTTTTGGTATTACAGGTGACTCGAATATCGTTGATAGCCGTTCTGGTGATGCGATTGCTGCTAACCTTAAAAAAGGCAAAAAAGCATGGGTAGATGGCGGTGAAATCACTGGTACCATGCCAACACAAAGTCTTTCGGATATTAGCACCACGGTGGGTACAGGCTACTATGATGCCACCACTTTAAATGCAGTAGATTCTGATTTGAATTCCACTAATATCAAAAGTGGTACTACCATTTTTGGCATCGCTGGTGATTTGAATGTGGTTGATACCAGTTCAGGGGATTCTGTAACCACCGATATCAAAAGTGGCAAAAAAGCATGGGTAGATGGTAATGAAGTGATTGGTATCATGCCAACAAAAACATTATCGGATACCAGTACGACAGTCGATGCTGGTTACTATGATGTCACTACTTTAGAAGTGGTGGATTCAGATTTAGCCGCCAATAACATCAAAAGTAATATCACCATTTTTGGTGTCACTGGTAACTTAAATGTCGTTGATACCAGTTCTGGCGACGCTGTAGCTACAGATATTAAAGAAGGCAAAAAAGTCTGGGTGGATGGCAATGAATTAACAGGGACTTTATCAGTAAAAACACTGTCGGATACCAGTAATCTGATCGAGGCTGGTTGCTATGATGCTGTTGCTTTGGAGAAGGTAGATTCTGATTTAACGGCCAATAATATCAAAAGTGGCATTACCCTTTTTGGTATCACTGGTGACGCTAATGTGGTTGATACCAGTTCAGGTGATGCGATTGCTGATAATATTAAAGAAGGCAAAAAAGCCTGGGTAGGTGGTCATGAAATCACTGGTACTTTATCGACGCAAACCTTATCGGATACTAATACAGCGGTGAAAGCCGGTTGCTATGATTCCGCCACCTTAGATGCAGTGGATTCAGATTTAACTCCCAAAAACATCAAAAGTGGTGTGACCATTTTTGGGATCAGCGGTAACTCCAATATGGTTGATACCAGTTCTGGAGATGCGGTTTCTGCCAATATTGACAGTGGCAAAAAGGCTTGGGTAGATGGTATTGAAATAACAGGAACACGCATTCCTGCTTCCATCACAAAAACTGGACAAACTACCAGTTACAAGGCAGGAGATGATGGTGATTATGGAAAAGGGGTAGCTATAGAGACGCGCTTTACTGATAATGACAATGGCACCATCACTGATAACTTAACAGGGCTGGTTTGGACAAAAAATGCAAATTGTTTCGGAGATAGACTGAATTGGGATGATGCTATCAATTATGCCAATGTACTGGCTAATGGCTTATGTGAACTTTCCGATGGTTCCAGTAAAGGAGACTGGCGTTTACCTAATATTAGAGAACTCAACAGCTTAGTTGATTATTCACAATTCCCAGCTTTACCAAGTGGTCATCCATTTTCTGGTGTACAAAAACTGGGTACAGAACTAGATTACCGTTATTGGTCATCTACTACGGTTATCAATAACCCAGGAAAGGCATTCCGTGTCGTATATTTTGACAATGGTGATGTCACTCGCGCCCAAAAAACTATCCGCAACTATGTTTGGTCAGTACGAGATAAGAAGTAAAGAGAATCAGTCTTAAGGAACGGGCATAAAACAACTTCGTCAAATTTTAGGGTAACAGGGATTACCCCTACGAAACATATCATGTAGGGGCAATCCTTTATGGTTGCCCTAATTATTTCATGTTCATGTAAAGCAATCCTTTATGGTTGCCCTAGTTATTTCATGCACATTCTTAAGTTGCTTAAAGGAATCAGAAATTTTGAAAATGAATGCTGAATTAAAATCTCTGCTTACTAAACTTAATCCAATTTGCTATAAAGCATTTGAACTCGCTGGTGAATTATGTATAGCACATAACCATGATAAATTAAACATTGAACATTTATTGTTGAGGATATTAGATTCTTCTGATACAGATGTACAAGTGATTTTATATCACTATGAAATCTCTGTGCCTAAATTGAAGTGGGAGCTAACTCGTGCTATTAAAAAATACCAGCGTAGTAAGGAATCCACAATTTCTTTATCTACTCATGTTGCTACATTGCTACGTGAAGCGTGGCTTATTTCTTCTTTGCAATTTGGAAATAGCCTCATCCGTTCAGGTGCGATATTGTTGGTACTTATCGATCATGATTCACTTCGCGAGCACTTTATCACAAAACTACCCTTATTATCGAAAATTTCCCGTGAAGTGTTTAGGGAAGAGTTGTGTGATTTAGTTAAACATTCTAGCGAGGCTAATACACCTCATTTAAACGCGACAACATTGGCAAAAACACATTTAGCCACTACGACGACTTCATCAAAATCAGCCCTAGAAAAATATACAATTGATTTAACTAAAAAAGCTTCTTTAGGACAGATTGAACCTATAGAAGAGCGCGAGACAGAAATTTATCAAATTATTGATATTCTCACCCGCCATAATCAAAACAATCCCCTTTTAATAGGAAATGCTGGTGTTGGAAAAACTGCTGTGATAGAAGGCATTGCCTTAAAAATTGCCCAAGATAAAGTACCACCCATTTTACAAAATGTTTCAATATGTGTGCTTAACCCTGAATCATTGCAAGCCAGCGTTGATATCAAAGATAAATTTGAAAATATAATAAAATCAATCAGTAAAGAAATAAAAAATGCAGTAAAACCGATTATTTGGTTTATTGATGATGCTCATATTTTGATGAATGCCAGTATACAAGCTGGAGAAGAGAATGCCTCTCATTTATTAAAACAAATATTAGTTGGTGACGAATTACACACTATTGTAGCTACAAGATATTCTGGATACCAAAAATATTTTGAAAATGATTTTGCTTTGATGCGACGATTCCAACAAATTTCAATTGATGAACCTAATGAAGAAATTGCTATTACCATGTTGCGGAGTCGGGCAACAAACTTAGAAAAATATCATAAAGTACGTATTACCGATGAAGCAATACATGAAGCAGTACGATTATCATCTCGATTTATTTCAGGACAACATTTACCCGAAAAGGCAATCAGCGTATTGGATACTGCTTGTGCTAAAGTGTCTGCTGCACAAAACGGTACACCCCATAAGTTAGAAAACACTTTGCAACGCGTGACGTGCTTACAAAAAGAGCAACGTATTTTACAACGCGAATATAAGATGGAACATGCACAACGCTTGGAAAATTTAAACAATGAACTAAATCAATTACAAGTATCAAATAAAAATTTAGAAAAGCGTTGGAAAAATGAGCGACGCATGGTGAAAAAATTGAGAGAATTGGAAGACACGCTGGAAAATTTGAAACTGGAAAAAGAAATCTCTGAATAACTCATGTTACGTACTGTACGTCCAATAAATTAAATTCCTTAATTTAAAGAGTTGTTTCGTTCATTGCGCTTTGCTTTCCCGAAACGCTTTCCATTTGTATAACTCATTTAAAAGTGCATAGCTTTGAGATAAATTTCAAGGTAAAAGAGAGAAAAACTATGCCTGTCACCAAGAAAGCAAAAGAAGACAAAAAAACACCCGCAATAAAGAAAAACAATAATATATCCTCAGATAGTAATACCAAAAAAAGTGCTTTTTTATCAAAAAAGGACAAAACGACATCACTACCAAATATGGATGATAACTTTGAGCAATCTATTTTTAACGATGCACACCCGTCTTCACTAGAAACAGTAAGGACCATTCCTGCTTATCTTCGCAAAAAGAATAAGAGTTATGGTGAACAGCCACTTTATCGCAAATTCCCTTCATTCGCTTCTAAAAAAGAAATTTCTCCAGATCCTTTAGTTGGTGAAAAAGCATCTGGCTATAATACCTCGCCAGAAAAAGATAAAAAAGCTTCTTCTGAAAAAGGAAAAAAAAGGAAAAGTTTGGAAAAGCAAGAAGTAGTTTCTGAAAAAACATCTCTTCCTAAAAAAGAGGTACAAGAAACAAAATCTCAAAAATTACCTTCTTTTGAAAAGAAGGAACGAGAGATGAGAAAACAAGAAAAAATCTCACAAAAGGTTTCTTCTCCCGGAATTTCTAAGGTTTCCACTTCTAGGATTTTTCAAGAAATTTCTACCCTTAAAAAAGAGGAGGTTTCTCAACAAATTCCTCCCGCCAAAAAAGAGAAGCAAGAGGAAACATTTTCCCAATCTGTTCAGAAGGAGGTTTCTCAACAAACTCCTCCCGCAAAAAAAGAGAAGCAAGAGGAAACATTTTCCCAATCAGTTCCTGCTGTGGGAAAGCAAAAGAAAGAAATTTCTCAACACACTTCTCTCATTGAAAAAGAAAAGCAAAAAAAAGAGATTTCCCAACATACTTCTCTTGTTGAAAATAGAAAGCAAGAGGAAAAAATTTCTCAATCAACTCCTTCCATTGAAAATGAGAAACAAGGAAAAATCACTTCTTCTGAGAGAAATAAGCAAAAGGAATTTTTGCAAACTGAATTAAAAAAAGTTAAACAACAACTTACCCAAATTCAGGGCAATAATCCCATAATACCTACTTATGTTGATAGGCATACTATTGCCAGTGTCATATCAGACTGGACAGATATTCCTATTGATAAAATGCTCATCAATGAAATTGATACCATTTTGAATATTAATCAAAAAATGGCGGAACGTATTGTTGGGCAATCCCAAGCCATTGAGCTTATTGCTAACAGCATTCAAAATTATCAAGCTAATTTAGATAATGATTCCCATAAATTCACGGGTGTATTTTTGTTGGTTGGGCCAAGCGGGGTTGGTAAAACGGAAACAGCCATCGCTTTAGCGGATATTATTTATGGTAGTGAACGTCATTTAGTGACAGTGAATATGTCAGAATATCAAGAAAATTCTACAATTCCTTCTTTAATTGGTATACCTAGCCATATTGGCAAAGAAGGTATTTTGATTGAAGCAGTACGGCGTAATCCTTACTGTGTCATTTTACTAAAAGAAATAGAAAAAGCGCATCCTTCGTTTTTCAAATTATTTTATCAACTATTTGACAAAGCCATAAAAGACGCAGCTGGTTTAACAGTCAGTTTTAAAAACACAATTATTTTACTGACTTCCACTGTGGGTACAAAAATTATTACTGGCTCATGTAAATCACTGACCGCTTCACCTAATATTGGAAAAATACAAAAAGCGATTCGCCCAGAACTATTACAATACTTTAGTTCTGTTTTTTTAAACCGTTTAACCATTATACCTTATTGTCCATTAGGCAAAACAGAAATTTACCACATTGTTGAACAAAAGCTTGTAAAAGTACAACAACGTTTCCAAGAAAAACACCATGCTAAACTGACTTTTGATGAAAATGTAGTAAATGCTATTGTTAAATGTTACACAGGTACTGATGCTGATACCTATAATGTTGATTCCTTTTTAACGGATACCCTTTTACCCACTTTATCTGTAGAAATTTTAGAACGCATGGCCAATCAGCAAATATTTACTGCTGTCCACTTAAACTATGATAAAAAAGGTAATTTACATTACCAATTTGACAGTGTCAAAGAATTACCTTTACCTGAAAAACCCAAGAAAACCCAAGAAATTTTAGAAATCGAAACTGAAGATAATCCCCTGACTCCTGATAATTCCTTTATTCCAGAAAATTTAAAAATCGAAACTGAAGATAATCCCCTGACTCCAGATAATTCTCTTACTCCATATACTTGTCATGAGTTACGTGAGGAATTAAATGAACTTTTAGAATCGCTTAACGTTGATTATGAATAAACATCTATTACGCATCGCCACTCGTAAAAGCCCATTGGCTTTATGGCAAACTCATCATGTTCGTGACACCTTATGTCGTTTTTTTCCCGAACTTCAAGTAGAACTCGTAGAAATGACCACGCAGGGCGATAAAATCCTAGATACGCCGCTGGCAAAAATTGGTGGAAAAGGCTTATTTGTCAAAGAATTAGAACGTGGTTTACAAGAAAACAGGGCAGATATTGCTGTACATTCTATGAAAGATGTGCCTGTAGAACTTCCAGACGATTTATTATTGGCTGTAGTTATGCATCGTGAAGACCCTTTTGATGCTTTTGTTTCTAACCAATATTCCAATTTAGCGGCATTACCTAAAGGCTCAATCGTTGGTACATCAAGTTTACGTCGACAATGTCAATTGTTAGAAAAACGCCCCGATTTACAAATTCGTTCTTTACGAGGCAATGTCGGAACACGCTTGAAGAAATTAGACAATGGTGAATTTGATGCCATTATATTAGCCGCAGCAGGTTTAAAGCGACTTGCTTTGGGGAATCGTATTCGTGAAATATTGGATTCAGAAATCATATTACCTGCTATTGGACAAGGTGCAATCGGTATTGAATGTAGGCGAGGTGATCTTGATACGCGGAAATTCATTGATAACTTAAATGATCCCACAACACAATCCTGTGTCATAGCAGAACGTGGGGTGAATGAAGAGTTAGGCGGCGGTTGTCAAGTGCCTATTGCGGCTTATGCAGAAATTGACAGCAATGGCCTAAAAATGCGTGGATTGGTGGGCGATATTGAAGGTAAAGAAGTAATACGTCATACTATTCGTGGTCCTGTTAATTTAGCAGGAAAATTAGGACGGTTGTTGGCAGTGACATTACGAGAAAAAGGTGCTGATAGGATATTACAAGCTTTGAGATAAGTTTTAAGTACTGAAACATAAATAAAATATTTTCCTTAAATTCCCCACTTCAATACTTCAATATATAGCGTTCCCCTTTTGTATGAACAACCTCCCCTAATCCCTTCCTCAATTGAAAACTTGAAGGGGAGGTAGCTGGGGTGTTAAATCTGTCAGGGTTTTGCCAATTATTTTTTTTCTATTTTTGTTCCATTCGTTGCTTTTTAACCCCGAAGGGTGTAAACGTGAGTAGCCTTATGTGAAACATAAGGTAATACGCATATAAATCCTCAACCCTAACCGGGTTGAACAAAAAAAGTTTAATCACCGGAGTTGGTTGACGTTCATATTCAACCCCGTTGGGGTTAGTGTTACGTTTTCCTTTCACATAAGGCTATTCACGTTTTATACCGAAGGGGTATTTACGGAACAATTTCATGGTGAAAAAATATTGGTCGTTTTATAACAAATTTAACATACTAGGAGGTAGCTAAGAGTTGTCCAACTCAATTAGAGTTATTTCATTCACCATTACCAAAACTGGAGTTACTCATAATGTTATTTGTTACTCATTTGAAAATTAAGTATAAATTGGCCATCATGCTCCTTTTTCCTATGGTAGGTTTACTCTATTTTTCTTTCATTCTCATGATTGAAAAATCGGAGACTGCCCAAGACATGGGAGGGTTAGCTGAGTTGACACAGTTGTCAATCACCCTGAGTGGTGTAGTCCATGCTCTCCAATTGGAACGGGGAGCAAGTAGTGTATTTTTAAAAAACCAAGGTCAGAAATTTTCTGAAGAATTGTCCCACTATCATATCCATACAGATCGGGCTATGACGGCATTAAACGATTTCATTGGGAAATTTGATACTCAGCCTTATGAGATGAAGTTTAATAGAAGATTAGGTAACCTGTTAGAAAGGTTAACCCATGTCAAGTCCATCCGAGAAAAGGTAACGACATTGAACATCAAACATCAGGTTCTGTTTGATTTCTATAGTAAAACGAACAAAACCTTACTTCAATTTATCACACGTTCTACCCGTATCAATAAGTACAAAGAAAATTTTCCCTTACAACTCGCTTATCTTAATTTCTTAAATGTGAAAGAAAAAGCGGGGCAAGAACGTGCCTTGTTGGCAGCTGTGTTTAGTCAAAACTCTCTTGTATCTGGACAATTCAGGCAATTTATTGAAATCGTTGTAGCTCAAGAAACGTATTTGAAGCACGATGTGATGGCTTACCTTACTAATGAACAACAAGATTTTCTAAAAAAACAATTATCATCAGGCCAATTTATTGAAGAAACTACACGAATGCGTAAAGTAATTTATGCGGCTGAGAAAGCTAATGGTGTACTACAAAACAAAGTTGAACCTGAACATTGGTTTAAAATGCAAACCGGTAAAATAAATCTACTCAAAGAAGTGGAGGACAAGTTGTCTCACGATTTATATGTTAAAGCTTCTGAAAGCCAAAAAGCGGCTAAAACGGATTTTATCGAATTTCTCATTCTGGTGGTGGTTATTGTCAGTTCGGCATTCCTGTTTTTTGTTATTGTGTTGTTAGATATCACCAAACGTTTAAGTAAAGGGGTTATTGTGGCTAATCAAATTGCAGATGGCAATTTGAATAATCAAATTGACATCAACTGCAAAGATGAAATAGGACAACTCAGCCATGCGTTTGGCAGTATGCAAACTCAATTACGTGAACGCATGGAGGAAAATAAACAGATTACTGATGAAGCTTTGCGTATTGCTCGCGCTTTGGACAGTGCAACGACTAACATTTTAATTACCGATAATGATTACAACATTATCTATCTGAATGAAACGGCTGAACGATTATTCCAAAAGGAACAAGAAAGAATTCGCCAGGATTTACCACATTTTGATGTCAGTCGCTTGCGTGGTGCTAATTTTGATTTCTTTCATAAAGCTCCTACTCACCAACGTCAATTATTAGCTCAACTCACCAGTAGTCGCCACGCAAAAGTAGTTGTAGCTGGTTTGACGCTTGACCATATTATCACTCCAGTAATTAATAATGGTGAACGTCTTGGTGTCGTTATTGAATTTAATAATCGCACTGTTGAAGTGGCTACCGAACATGAGATTAATGCTGTTATTCAAGCAGCATCGGTAGGAAATTTTCAACAACGTATCAGCTTAGAAGATAAATCTGGCTTTTTCCAAACGATTACTAAAAGTCTCAATCAAATAATGGATTTCAATCAACGGGCGATTGAAGACATTATGCACATCATTGCCGCCCTTGCACAAGGTGATTTGACCAAAAATATTGAAAATAAATACACAGGTGCTTTTGAACAGTTGACAACTGATATCAACACAACTATCAAGAAGTTGACAGACATTATGGCAACGATATCACAGACGGCTGAAGCTGTAAATCATGCAGCCGAAGAGATTGCTCAACACAATGTCAGCCTAAGTCAACGCACCGAACAACAAGCGGCTTCACTCGAAGAAACCGCAGCAAGTATGGAACAAATGACTGGTACAGTGCAACAAAATGCCGATAATGCACACCACGCCACTCAATTAGCAGTCAGTGCGAAAGAACACGCTGAACAAGGGGGAGAGGTTGTTGGTGCTACCATATTTGCCATGACTGAAATTACTCGCAGCAGTCAAAAGATTACAGACATCATTAGCGTTATTAATGAAATTGCTTTCCAAACGAATCTATTAGCACTCAACGCAGCAGTGGAAGCAGCACGCGCTGGAGAACAAGGACGCGGTTTTGCGGTAGTGGCTTCAGAGGTACGCAATCTTGCCCAACGCAGTGCTGAAGCGGCCAAAGAAATTAAGACATTGATAGAAGACAGTGTCGCTAAAGTTGAAGAAGGCACAAAACTGGCTAATCAATCGGGAGAAACGTTAAATGAAATTGTTATATCTGTGAAAAAAGTCAGTGACATCATTGCAGAAATTGCAGCAGCCAGTCAGGAACAATCTTCTGGGATTAATCAAGTCAACAAGGCTGTTGCACAAATGGATGAAATGACTCAACAAAATGCAGTCATGGTTGAAGAAGCCGCCACTGCCAGCGGTGTTATGAAAGAACAAGCCCAAAATCTGAAAGAACAAGTGGCATTTTTTAATATTGGTGAACAGGAATTAGTAAAAAAGGTTGATAAAAAAACCACCATCAATCACCCAGTCACTCAATCATCAACAGTTGAGAATCTCAAACATTTGACAGTTCCTGTTTACAACGATAGTGATTGGGAAGATTTTTAAATTTTTACGATAGAAACACTTGGAAACTGGTTCAGTTCTATGTAAAATATATAAAAATCAATAGGTTAAAATATGGGTTCAAAAATAAGCCATTAGCCTTGTTTATCAATGCAATGAAAGCATATCTTGCCATGAAGATTACATTGAACTGAACCAGTAAATAAATTGAACATCACAAGCTTTAGAACGAAATTTCAAGGCTGAATCACAAATACGCAAAGGGGTGGATAAGTTATTTTTGCTTGAACACTCAAATTTGGCTCCTTCATAAACAAGGCGTAAATATATGTTAAACACTGAAGCAATTACGGTGCTTATTGTCGATGACAATGAAAATAATCTTTTTACCTTACGTACCTTGATTGACGAATACATTAACGCTAATATTTTGCAAGCGCAATCAGGAAAATCAGCCTTAAGAATCGTCATGGATATCACGGTGGATTTGATTATTCTTGATGTGCAAATGCCTGGCTTAGATGGCTTTGAAACCGCAAAAATAATCCGATCCCGTCAAAGATCTAAACATATTCCCATTGTTTTTCTAACAGCTGCTTATAAAACAGAGGAATTCCAACAAAAGGGATTTGATGTTGGTGCAAGCGATTATCTCACTAAGCCGATTGATGCTCCTCAATTAATCAATCGAATTAAATCTTATGTACGCTTTATCGAACAAGATCGTTATCACAAACAAGACTTGGAACGCAAAGTCCAAGAACGGACTAAAGCACTTTTAAAAGCACGTAATGAATTGGAGCAGCGAGTTGAAGAGCGCACTGAAGAACTTTTAATCGCTAAAAATAAAGCGGAACAAGCGCAAAGGATAGCGGAGGATACTCAAAACAAAGCAGAAAAAGCACAAAAAATAGCAGAAGATGCAAATCTTTCTAAAAGTCAGTTTTTAGCAAATATGAGTCATGAACTGCGAACTCCGTTAAATGCCATTATTGGCTATAGTGAAATGTTACAAGAAGAAGCAGAAGATTTAGAACAAGAAGATTTTATACCCGATTTGCAAAAAATTCAATCGGCTGGTAAACATTTACTGGGGCTTATCAACGATGTGCTTGATTTATCTAAAATCGAAGCCGGTAGAATGGATTTGCATCTTGAAACATTTGAGTTAGTAACAGTACTTAATGAAGTAGTTTCCACTGTTCAGCCACTGATTAAAAAGAAAGACAATACTCTGAAAGCAGAATTTGAAAACAAGTTGAAAGAGATGCACAGTGATCTCACTAAATTACGGCAAATGTTGTTAAATTTAATCAGCAACGCCGCTAAGTTTACTGAAAAAGGTATTATTACGCTTGAGGTTAAACATGATGGTGAATGGGTAAATTTTTGTGTGACTGATAATGGTATTGGCATGACAACTGAACAGCAGAAAAAAGTGTTTCAACCATTTACTCAAGCTGATACATCTACCACTCGCCGTTATGGTGGTACCGGTTTAGGTTTAGCTATTACTAGACAATTTGCACAAATGATGGGTGGCACTATTTGGGTAGAAAGTGAATTTGGACACGGTAGTATCTTTATGCTTTCTTTGCCAAGTCAAACTAAAACAATCTCATCAGACAAAAAAATAGATAAACAAAAAACACCTTTACCAGAAGAAAGTGGCGTTATCCTCGTTATTGATGACGATCTCATCGTGCATGAATTATTCAAAAATGATTTGAGTCAACTGGGTTACGCTGTTGCCGTGGCAATAGATGGAAAAAAGGGCTTGGAATTGGCTTATAAACTTCGTCCAAATGCTATTCTTTTGGATGTCAATATGCCAGAAATGGATGGTTGGGCAGTGCTTTCTGTTCTTAAAAATGATTCGCTTCTGTCACAGATACCTGTCATTATGACTTCAGTTGGTGTAGACAAAAAGAAAGGGGATATAGTGGGTGCAACTGATTACCTTGAAAAAACTTTGATACATAGTCAATTACCCCTGATTTTAGAGAAACACCATATTGGTGAGAAAGCCGAAAATTTAATTATGGTTATTGATGATGAGGCTATTTATCGTGAACTTCTTATTGTCCTTCTCGAAGATCAAGACTTGCAAGTTTTTCAAGCTGAAAATGGACGAGTTGCTTTAGAGCATCTTGATCATAAAAAACCCTCAGCAATCATACTGGATTTAAGAATGCCTGTAATGAATGGGTTTGAATTTCTTAATCATTTACAAAAAAACGAAACATGGCGTTCTATACCTGTTGTGGTGTTGAGTTCAAAAGAACTCGCAAGTGAAGAAGAAGTATTTTTGGATAAATATGCAAATAGTGTTTTTCAAAAAGAACTTCGTCATCAAGAGGAATTAATTTTGCATGTTCAGCAACTGATTAGCAAGTCACTTTGATAACTGAAGTTACGCAGCTAGCTTCCAAACGGGAGTGCAAAATTCATTTTGCCAACTAAGAGTGCAGCCTATCGCAAAATAAATTTTGCACTCCAGACACACGGCCTGTCTTTTGAAAGTGTAGTGCGTAACATCAGTTAATAATAGACATCTTTCCTAAATAGCGTATGAAGTTAAATTGTGTTAAAATATTCAATTCCTCAACAGAAAAAGGGAACCTATGAAAAAATATAAAGAAATCGAAATGGAAACACCCGAAAATTTCAAACGAATGACAGGTATATCAAAAGAAGATTTTCAAAATTTATGTGATAAAACAGAAACTTATATTGAAAAAGAGAAGAAACGTAAT
>JAUCGK010000394.1 GCA_030378085.1 Candidatus Parabeggiatoa sp. HSG14 | reverse complement strand
ACAGGGGGAAGTCCCAAAATAGAAAAATTAAAGCAAAGTGTCGAATGATGTTTGGTTCCACCCGTGTACGGGGGGTTAGGGGGGGTGTCCCTAAAATTATTTGAAGTACAGTGCGTAACATCAGTTAGAAAATAGAAATCGGATTTCTTAAGGAATTTTGCTGATTATAACGAATTTTGGGGACACCCCACCCCCCAACCCCCCGTACACAGGGGGAAGTCCCAAAATAGAAAAATTAAAGCAAAGTGTCGAATGATGTTTGGTTCCACCCGTGTACGGGGGGTTAGGGGGGGGGGTGTCCCCAAAATCTGTTACAATCAGGAATTTTGATTTTATTAAATCCTTATTCTTAACCGTATTCAATCACTAAAAATTTTTGAAATTATCATTACTTTATTAAGCAATAACCAATTATGATAACCGAAACATCAACCATTTTGCAGCATAAGCCAACAAATTGGCAACGAAAATTACGTCAAGCCATTAATAATCCTGTCCATTTACTTGAATTATTGGAACTTTCAGATAGTTCATTAGCACAGACTGTCATCACAAAACCTCGTTTTAATCTCTGTGTACCCAAAGGTTATGTAGCGTGTATGCGTAGAGGCGATCCTTACGATCCGTTATTAAGGCAAGTATTACCATTAAAAGAAGAAAATAAACAATTACAAGGCTTTAGCTTAGAACCCGTTGGTGATACTATCGCTAAAAAAGTCCCTGGTTTATTACATAAATATCAAAAAAGAGTTTTATTAATTGCAACGGGAGCTTGTGCAATTCATTGTCGATACTGTTTTCGTCAACATTACGATTACGCAGTCTCACCCTCTTTACCCAACAAAAAAATACTTGACACCATTCGCGCTGACACTTCCATTAGTGAAGTCATTTTAAGTGGTGGCGATCCATTATGTTTAACAGATAATCGTTTAACCGAATTAGCCTATAGCTTTGCCGAAATTTCACATGTACAACGTTTACGTTTGCATACCCGTTTGCCAATTGTCTTACCAGAGCGCGTTAATGAGGAATTATTGGCATGGCTTACAGGGACACGTTTACAACCAGTAATAGTCGTCCATGCTAATCATCCTAATGAAATTAGTAATCCTGTCAATAAAGCATTACAACAATTAGTGGAGGCAGGTATTACCGTTTTAAATCAATCCGTATTATTGCGTGGAATAAATGACAATTCTTCCGTGTTAGTGGCTTTAAGTGAAGTTTTATTCAGTAATCAGGTATTACCGTATTATTTACATCAATTAGATCGAGTAAGAGGTGCGACTCACTTTGAAGTTTCTGATAAAACAGCTATTCAGTTATTAACAAAAATGCGGGAGGCATTGCCCGGTTATCTCGTTCCTAAATTAGTCCGTGAAATTGGAGGAATGCCTTATAAATTACCATTATAGCTCACGATCATCTCATTTACTTTTTAAAAACCTATCAGGTTTATAATCAGATTGAGGCAAAAGCCCATTATTGTTAAAAAATAATTCTATGAAAATTGCCCAAATCTAATTTTTTAATAATTATTGCGAAAAAATGAAGGAGTCATTTTCAGCAATCCATTCTGATGATTTTATGGTAAAATTTAACACTAGGGACATCATGCAGAAAATAATTGACGCATTTCCCCGATTCCTAGCCAATTTTTATAAAAGATTGAGGTTTCTTCTCAAAAAGTGTGGGTAAACTTGCCCAAACCTGACAGGTTTTTTCCAGCAAATTTAGAGAGGATACAGATTGAGCTACTTTTAAGAGTGGAAACACTTTGAACATTAAGAGGAAAAAAAGTAACTATGCAAAAAATAGAAATGTTGGATGATCCCATCACAGATGTTAATAATGATACATTGGGATTCAGTGACTATGCTGATGCTTTGAGTACATTCATTTTATCTGTCAATACGCCAATGACAATTGGGATTCAAGGCGATTGGGGGAGTGGCAAAACAAGCCTGATGAATTTGATTGAAAAGAAAATTGAAAGCAATGCCCAAGGCAAAAACATTTCCACGATGTGGTTTAGTGCTTGGCAATTTTCTCAATTCAATATGGAAGATAAGTTAAGCATTACGCTATTATCTCGTTTTATTAATATCGTTGAAAATCTTGAGACAAAGCAGTCTCAAGAAAAATTATCGCTCGTCAAAAAAATATGGCGTTTTATTGTTGGTAAATCCAAAGAAAGATGGTCAAAAACAAGAAGAGCAGTGCTTTTACTGGCTGCAGGTTTTTTAGAAACATCGGGAGCAAGGTTGGTTGCTAAGGAGATTGTAGAATCTTCTGAAAACATTGCCGATTTACAACAACATTTGAAAGCTTTAGTCAGTGAAAAATGCGAAGAAGAAAATCTAGATCGCATTGTGGTTTTTATTGATGATATTGATCGCCTTATTCCCCAAAAAGCGGTTGAACTTTTGGAAACACTGAAATTGTTTTTAGGGATTGAAGGCTGTGTCTATGTGCTTGCTTGTGATCGTCAAGTAATTGCTGAAGGAGTCAGAAGAAAATTCCACGTTGATGAAACAAAGAGCGATAACTTCTTTGACAAAATCATTCAAGTACCCTTTTCCATGCCAGTCAGCCAATATAGTAAGGATGAATTTTGTCAGACAATGCTTGATCATATTGGTATTGATTACGAAGCCACAGATATCGGTTTTTATATCAACCTGATTACCTACTCGGTAGGTTTTAATCCACGTACTGTCAAGCGGTTATTTTATAACTTGTTGTTATTCAATAAAGTGCTTGAAAAAATCTCTATCAAGGACGAATCTTCGCAGCCCAATGATAGAGTAAGGATGCTATTTGCAAGACTCTGCCTACAAGAGTCCTTTAGCCCAATGTACAAATATCTGTTACACGCAGAGATGAATGGTGAATTATTCACTAAAAAACTCAGTGTGTCTGCAAAGTTAAAGAAATTTCTGGAATCTACGGTATTACGCGCAGATTTTCAGAAAGAATTGGAGAAAAACGAAGCATTATTTCCTGGCAAACTCACTCATTTTATGGAAGTTTTGTTTGCAACTATCCTGTCTCCTAAAAATCCAGAAGATGTTGATGAGACATTCATCCAAAATAGAATAGCCACTTTTAAAGCTATTATGTCCTTTTCTACAGAAGCGGCAGCAAAAGAAAAACAAGTGTCCGATGAACCCATTGATTATGATGTATCTACAGAAAGGGTACTTAACCGTGAATTGATAAAGAGTGTTATCTCTGAAATAGAAAAACGCTATCAAAAACAACTCCAACAACTTGCACCAATAATGAGCCCGTTTAAAAAATGGCAACCTCGCTACGGTGATTTGGAACTTGCTATTTCTGCATGGTCAAAAATAACTTTTACTGATGGAAAGGGTTCTAGTGAATTTAATTTATTCTTTGATTATGGTTCCCGCGAATGTTCTGAAAAAGGTGAAAGAAATATTTGGCATTATTTTACAATGAATGGTGTTTTTAGTAGTCAACAATGGTTTGAAAACAACTTAAAGGGCGTTTTTCCAAAAGCTGTCTTTGAAGAAGGAGAAGTTCATTTATACACCGAAACTATTCCTCCAGAAACTCCAAGAAAAGAACTAGAAAGCACCTTTAGAAAAACAGCTTTTGAGGTTTTGGATAAGTTACTGCCAAGACTTGTTCAACTTCATAAAGAGGGGAAATTGTAGTTTATAATATTCTAGACGTTCAAGTTTTCGGTTTTTTTTGAATCACTCAAACGCTAGAAAAGACCTGACAGGTTTTTAAAACCTGTCAGGTCTCAAATCCGAAAACCTGAACGTTTGGAGTATAACTACTGAACCACAAATTTTCAGGGATAAAATCCCCTTTGCCATTTATCGAAGTGAGGGATAATAATAAAATACCTGCTTATTTGTTTCAGTATCCAGTTCGCTTATTGTGCAATCAGCCCCAGAAAGAGCTACATATTCCTATGAAAACACAAATTGAACAAATTAAAGTTAAAAATTTTAGGTTATATAAGGATTTACATGTTACAAACTTGCAACGATTAAATGTCTTTTTAGGTGCAAATGGTTCAGGTAAAACGACTTTTTTTAAAGTGTTCAGTTTCCTTGCTACCTGCTTAAAAGAAAATGTCACCGTTGCGGTTAATCGTGAGGGAGGATTTAAGGAAGTGATTACTCGTAACAGTAACCCTGAGAAAAATTTTATTGAATTTGAAATTAAGTTTCGTAATTTTGAACAAGGTGAAAAAAGTCCTTTAGTCACTTACCATTTAAAAATTGGTTTTAATTGCGGTAAAGTGTTTATCGAAAAGGAAGTTTTAAAATATCGTCGAGGACGTAGTGGTAAACCTTGGCATTTTTTAGATTATTCAAAGGGAGTCGGTTCAGCCATCAAAAATGAACAAGATTATGATCAAGAAGCTTGGAAAGCTAAGGAAGAACGTGAAGATCAACCTTTAGGTGCTGAGGATATTCTGGCATTAAAAGGCTTAGGGCAATTTGAGCGTTACAAAACCATTAAAAGTTTTCGCACCTTATTAGAACAATGGTTAGTTTCTAATCTGCAAAATGAAGAAATGCGTAAAATCAATGATATCGGTGCTGATCAGCAATTGTCCCGTTCTGGTAATAATCTGGCACAAGTCGCTAGTTTTCTTTATGAATATCACCCCGATATTTTTCAAACCGTTTTAACCAAAATGAAACAACGAGTCCCCGGTATTGACAAAGTGGATATTGTTATCAATGAAGTCGGACAAATTTTACTCAAATTTGGTGATAATAGTTTTACTGATCCGTTTATTTCAAAATACACTTCTGATGGCACCATAAAAATGTTCGCCTATTTAGTGTTATTGCATGATCCCAATCCACGTCCGTTGCTCTGTATTGAAGAACCTGAAAATTACCTTTACCCAACTTTATTAAGAGAACTGGCTGCAGAACTCAGAGAATATGCAGTACGTGGTGGACAAGTTTTTGTTTCTACTCATTCTCCAGATTTTGTAGATGCTTTGAAAATAGAAGAACTGTTTTTAGTAAAAAAAGAGAAAGGCAGCAGTCACATCTTTTCTGCTAAAAAATATGATGAGCAGATAATTGAACTCTATGACAATGGTTGTGAATTAGGTTGGTTGTGGCAACATGAACATTTCAAAGGAATTAATCCATGATAGTGTTTCTGGTTGAAGATTATTCCATGAGAAAATTTTTAGAAGGCGTTTTACCCCGTTTAGGCTTTGAAGAACATCTCTTTGAAATTAAACATCATCGTGGTAAAGAAGATTTAATCAGTCATTTGGATAACACTATTCCAACCTTATCCAAACGCGCTCAACAAATCATTGTCATCATTGATCGAGATAAACAAGATTGTATCGCATTAAAAAATAAGATAAAGGAAAAAATGGTTCGGTGTTCTTGTGAGTACAAAGTAAGAATAGCCTGTTATGAATTAGAAGCTTGGTTTCTAGGAGATATGGAGGCAATTGCAAAATGTTCACCTAGATTTAAAGCTAATTCTTTTCAAGGTAAGAAAAAATATCGTGATGTTGATAACATTGAAAAACCATCCAGTGTCATTGAACAAATCGTGCCTGATTGGAAAAATAGACATGTAAGTAAACCTAAATTTGCAGAAGAAATAGCGTATGTTGTTTCTTTGGAAAAGCAAAATGTGGAAAAAGCGAACCGTTCACATAGTTTTCATATCCTTCTAGAAACATTACGTTCTTTTATGAATTGCAATCAATAAATCATTATGCCACGCTTAAATTTAAAACCCACACACAAAATCATCAAAAATTTCTACCAAGAAATGGCGGCTCTTTCTGATTTAAACATCAGTACTGAGGGAGCCGTTGCACCAGCTTTTGCCACTATTTTACGCCATTGTGCTGGGCAATTTGACTTGCAATTGGTTGAACAATATCCGATCAATCGTGACGGCAAACGCCCTATAAGAACTGATGGCACGTTATTAGATCAGTTTGAACTACGGCACGGTGTTTGGGAAGCGAAGGATATTAAGGATAATTTAGCCAAGGAAATTAAACAGAAGTTTAAACAAGGTTATCCCAATGATAATATTTTGTTTCAAACACCACAACGTCTTATATTATGGCAAGATGGGCGAGAAATCTTTAACGAAGACATTACGCTTAATCCCAATTTATTGATTGATGGTTTGACTCTATTTTTTGGCTATAATCCACCCGCTTATGAACAGTGGTTCGATGCGGTTCTTGCGTTCAAGGATAAGGTTAAAGAACATGGCGACGCGCTCTTAAAAATTATTGAGCAAGAATTAAAAACCAATCAAGCGTTTATCCAAGCCTTTGAAGGTTTCACCCAACTCTGTCAGGAAGCGATTAATCCGAATTTGTCCTTAAACGCGCTGCAAGAAATGCTGATTCAACATTTGTTGACGGAACGCATTTTTAGAAAAGTGTTTGATAATCCCGATTTTGTGGAACGCAATATTATTGCGCGTGAAATTGAAAAAGTCATCACTGCGCTGACTTCACGTTCATTTAGTCGCCATGAATTTCTCAAAAAACTAGATCGCTTTTATGGCGCGATTGAAACCACCGCCGCAACCATTGATGATTATACCCACAAGCAGGATTTTTTGAATGCGATTTATGAAAAGTTTTTCCAAGGCTTCGCTGTTAAAGTTGCTGATACGCATGGCATCGTTTATACACCGCAGCCGATAGTCAATTTTATGGTGCAATCGGTTGAAGATATTTTACAAAAAGAGTTCAATAGTTCTTTGAGTCAGCCAGGGGTGCAGATTCTCGATCCGTTTGTTGGTACTGGTAATTTTATTATTCGGGTTATGCGAGCCATCAGTAAATTTAGTCTGAAAAAGAAATATTTAAACGAGTTGCATTGTAATGAGGTGATGTTGTTGCCTTATTATATCGCCTCCATGAATATTGAACACGCCTATTATGAAATCACGGGACAATATGAGCCGTTTACCGGAATTTGTTTGGTGGATACCTTTCAGTTAGCGGAAGCTCGGCAACAAGACTTTTTTACAACTGAAAACACAGCGCGGGTGAGACAACAAAAACAATCGCCCATTTTTGTGGTAATTGGCAATCCACCTTATAATGTGGGGCAAGTCAATGAAAATGATAACAATAAAAACCGCTCATACAAAGTCGTTGATAAATGGGTACGTGACACTTATGCCAAAGATTCCAAAGCCACCAATAAAAATGCGTTAGCTGATCCTTATGTCAAAGCGATTTGTTGGGCTTCGCGGCGAATAGGTGATGAAGGCATTGTTGCACTCGTTACCAATAATGGTTTTTTGGATAGCATTGCTTTTGATGGGATGCGAAAGCAATTGGCGCAGGATTTTTCTAAAATTTACCACATTAACTTGAAAGGTAATGCGCGTACTTCAGGGGAACGTCGTCGTCAAGAAGGTGGTAATGTTTTTGATGATATGATTCGTGTCGGCGTTGGTATTACTTTTTTTGTCAAACATCAACAAACTGCTTCTGAATCAACAGAAATTTGGATATATTCCATTGATGATTATTTGAAATCTGTCGCTAAAAAAAACTTTCTCGTTAAATCAAAGAGCTACATCAATGTTCCTTTGCAATTAGCTCAAGTTGATAAAAAACACACTTGGCTCACTGAAGGCTTACATTCTGAATTTGATGACTTTATGCTGTTAGGCACAAAAGAAACAAAAGCGGCTCAGACAGAAATTGAAGGAGTAATTTTTCAGACTTATGGGCGTGGCGTTGGTACAAGTCGTGATGCTTGGGCATATAATTTTAACCAAGTTTTACTTTCTAATAATATGGAAACAACTGTTAATTTTTATAACCAACAAGTTGCTGAATGGATTGGTTGGTTGACAGCAAAAGAAAACAATAGCTTTCATAAATTAAAGGAAAGTCAAAAGAAAGAAATAGTTGACAATTTTGTTACTTATGATGACAAACGGCTTAATTGGACAAGAGACTTAAAAAAACATTTTAGGAACCAAAAATGGGCCATTTTTTCAGAAAATAAAATAAGAACTTCATTGTACAGACCATTTTCAAAAATAGCTCTATTTTTTGATAGGATCATGAACAATGAAGGATTTATATTTTCTTCTATTTTTCCTACACCAAAAACAGAAACTGAAAATCAGGTGATTTGTGTTAGTGCAGCGGGTAATACCAAAAAATTTCACTGTTTGATAGTTAATGTTATTCCCGATTTACATTTAACGGGTGATTCTCAATGCTTCCCTTTTTACACCTACAACGAAGACGGAACAAACCGCCAAGAAAACATCACCAACTGGGCATTAAACCATTATCAAGTTCACTACCAAGACAACAAAATCAGCAAATGGGATATTTTTCATTATGTCTATGGACTTCTGCATCACCCCGGTTATCGGGAAAAGTACGCTGCAAATCTAAAAAGAGAATTGCCGCGCCTCCCACTTGCCCCCAACTTTTGGGAGTTTGCCGATGCAGGGAAAAAACTCGCTGAGTTGCACCTCAACTACGAACAACAAGCGGAATACCCCTTAAAATTAATGGATAAAGCCGATATGCCTTTAGATTGGCGCGTCGAAAAAATGAAGCTCTCCCGCGATAAACGGCAAATCATTTACAACGACTCCCTAACCATCGGCGGCATTCCTCCCGAAACCTTTGAATACAAACTCGGCAATCGCTCCGCCCTCGACTGGATAATTGATCAATATCGGGTTAAAGTAGATAAAAGAAGTGGCATTGTCAATGATCCCAATCGGTTGGACGATGAAGAGTATATTGTGCAGTTGATTGGAAAGGTAGTTTTGGTGAGTTTGGAAACGGTAAAAATTGTCTTGAAATTGAGAAATTTGACGCTATAAATATTTTTTTCGTATGTTCCAACCTACGCAACATCAATTAGGTGACAACGTTGGAGTGTTGTCACCAGAAAAAGAGCTACATTATGAAACGTATTGAGACATCTCTTGTTACAACCTTAAAGGAATCTGATCTAAAAAATGTATCCGCTGAGATGGCAGAGTATTTTTTGGACAATATGTTAGAAAATGACGTACTGAAATCCATTCCGGTTTTTAGAACTCTTCAAAGTATATATAAGTCCTATCGTGGGATACGTGATATGCTTTTTGTAAAGAAACTGTGTAAGTTCTTATTTACTATTCAAGAGATTCCTCGTGAAGAAAGACAGGAAATGATCAATAAATTGGAATCAGATGATAATTATAAGCAGAAAGTTGGAGAACAACTTATTTTTCTTCTGGATAGAATGGATGACATGGACAAACCAGTATTACTAGCTCAGGCATTTATAGCCTACTCTAAGGGTTTGATCGATATTATTCAACTCCAAAGAATTAGCTTTGGTATTGATCATGTATTTATTTATAATTTGTCCGAATTAAAACGATATTACTTGATGGAAACTGATGACAACAAATCCCATGATATTCTGGAACCGATGGTATTTCAAAATTTGGCAAATTGTGGTTTTGTCAATTTGACAACAGGTTATGGTAGTGGAGTTGGGATTCACAAAAATGAACTCGGAAAACTTTTTGTAGAACACATTTTGCGAGACGAGGGACAAGCGTAGGGTAGTCCGTTATCCCTTTTAAACACGATGTTATAGCGTTTCCCTTTTGAATAAGGTACATTTATATTCTTTAACTAATTGATTATTAAAATATAATTATGTACCTTACTGAATCGGGAAACGCTATAACGAAGTCTGGAAATGGTGCATAAAACGCACTATCATTTAATTGCTGCACTAAATCTGTGAAAACGAGCAATATTAATATGAAAATAAACAATGAAAACATTATTTAAACAAGTGACTTATTCTCTATCAAAATTGATAGAAGAAATTGACAGTGGTGAAATTGGATTACCAGATATTCAACGGCCCTTTGTCTGGACAAACACTAAAGTACGTGATTTATTTGATTCCATGTATAAAGGTTTTCCGGTTGGTTATCTCTTATTTTGGGAAAGCAGTTCAGACAATAAAACCCGTAAAATTGGTACCGATGATAAACAACAAATACCGCGTGTACTTATTGTCGATGGACAACAACGGCTCACTTCACTTTATGCGGTATTAAAAGGAAAAGAAGTTTTAGGCGACAATTACAAATCACATCGTATTCATATTGCATTTCGTCCGCGTGATGCTAAATTTGAAGTAGCAAATACGGCTATATGCAAGGATCCAGAATTTATTCCCGATATTTCTCTCTTGTTATCAGGTGCAGTAAAACGTAATCGTTTTGGACGGGATTTTGTAGAGAAATTGCGTAAGCACAGGGAAGCCAAGGATGACGAACTGACTGAAACACAGGAAGATCATATTCACGATTGCATAGACCGTTTTTATGAGATACCCAATTATCCCTTTACGGTATTAGAATTATCAGCAACCTTAGATGATGAAATGGTATCAGATATTTTTGTGCGAATTAATAGTCAAGGAAAAACACTTAAACAAGCTGATTTTATTCTGACATTAATGTCGGTTTTTTGGGATGAAGGACGAAGTGATTTAGAGCATTTTTGTCATAATGCTCGTTTACCTTCTACGAATGAAGCTTCACCATTCAACTATTTTATCAAGCCTGATCCGGATCAGCTTTTGCGTGTTTCAGTTGGTTTAGGTTTTCGTCGCGCCCGGTTGGAATATGTTCGTTCTTTATTGCGTGGCAAAGACTTAGAAACAAAACAGTTTTCTGAAGAACGTCGAATCGAACAATTTGGGATATTCAAACAAGCTCAAGCTTATACTCTTGATTTGCAAAATTGGCATGAATTTATTAAAACCTTGTTACGAGCTGGTTATCGTAGTGAAGATATGATTACCTCACAAATGGCTCTACTTTATAGCTATATCATGTTTTTAATTGGCAAACGTGATTATGCTGTTGATGATTTCAAACTTCGTAATGTAATAGCACGTTGGTTCTTTATGATATCTTTGACTAGACGTTATACGGGTTCTCCTGAGACTATCAAAGAAAGTGATTTAGGACGTTTGCGAACGATTAAAAATTCCGCTGACTTTATTAAAACGTTAAACCGAATCATTAACGATGAACTCACAGAAGATTTTTGGAACATCACTTTGCCTAATGAACTTGACACTTCAGCGGCAAGAAGTCCTTCTCTATTTGCCTATTATGCTGCTTTGAATTTACTAGAAGCTAATGTATTGTTTTCTAACATGAAAGTTTCTGAATTACTTGATCCGGCACTTAAGGCGAAGAAAAAGTCAGTTGAACGACACCATCTTTTCCCCAAAAAATACTTGGAAAAAATTGGTATTACCAATACCAAAGAAGTGAATCAAATTGCCAATTTCGCGTTGGTTGAATGGTTCGACAATATTCGCATAAAAGATACGCCGCCATCAAAGTATTTTTCCAAATATGCAGATCGTTTTTCAGCATCCGAAATAGAAAAAATGTGTTATTGGCACGCCTTACCAGAGGATTTTGAGCAAATGGATTATCCCACCTTTTTGTCGGAGCGGCGCAAACTCATGGCAAAAGTTATTCGGGATGGTTTTAGCAAGTTAAATACTTAAAGACTAAATTGATTTACCGTTTCCAAATTTTATTTTGGATTTCTTAAACCAATCGCTAAAAAAGAGAACTATAGTGATAATTTTAAGTGCCTTCAACAAAGGCGGTATTGGTAAAACCACTTTGGCAGTCCATGTAGCCGATTTATTAGCAGAACAGGGACGAGTATTATTAGTTGATTGCGTTGATCAATATGACGCTTTTAACTTTTATTGTCGTCAAAAAACTAAAAATGAATTGATACCACAATGCCTATGAATCAATTTACTTTTCCACAAACACAAGCTATTATTAAGGGTTTACTCAATACCAGTAATCCAACTAAGCAAGAAATTGGGCAACGATTTGCTTATTTTCTTGGGTTTACGCGGGGACAGAAAAGTCCTAATGACGGCATTGATGGTTTGATTGAAAATAAGGAATAGAAATTAAGTAAATTGTCATGTATTTACTTCTTTCATTTTTGGGAGAGATTTGAGGAGAGAAATAAATTCTAAATTATTTAATTTTTATTCCTAAACTAGCTTATTTAAAGGAGATTATCAATGCCATATAGCACATTCAAATCAGTTGGTGAAGTCACCCAAAAATTCGATATTGAGGTAAGAATTGAAAAGTTTATAGAGAAAAAAGAAATGAAAATACCTGATTATATTTTCTCTCGTATAGAACTTAGCTTGATAGAGGATGCCTATTTTATTAATGATTTTGCTATCTGTGAGCATATTATTAGTCATATATTAGATGAAGTGTCAGAACATTACAAACAACTCCTGGTATGGTCACGCGCCCCTTTCAATATAGATAAAGAACAGGATTTAGTCGGTGAACCTGATTACTTAATAGCACCAAAAACAAAGCATGGTGTTATGTCTATTCCACCTCTTTGTGTAATGGAGGCGAAACAGGAGAAATGGAATGAAGGTTGGGCGCAGACCTTAGCGGAAATGTATGCAGCATCTATTAAGGGGGCAAAAATTTGTTACGGTGTCGTCACGACAGGGAAAGCTTGGGAGTTTGCGAAGTTTGAAAATAACGTTTTTACTAAAGATCCAACTCAAATATCAGCTACAGAGGATTTAAAGAAAGTGCTTGATGTTTTGAATTGGTTATTTAGCAAGGCAAACGCCAATATAAATAAATAGCTAGGTAGAATGGAAGAGGGGAAAATGGACACTACCCTATTATGAGCTTGTAAGAAAGGCATCAGAAGAGTGTTTTAACTTTAAGCGAGTACTTTATTAATTGCAATAAAAGATGAAGGAGAGTTAAAATGCCATTGTTTGGTAATCAACTTTCCTGTACCAAATTAAGATTTATTTCATCACTTAGGAAAAAATTATGTCAATGACTATTAATGTTAATGGTATTGACCATACGGTTAATGCCACGCCTGATACTCCCTTGTTATGGGTGATTCGAGATCATATTGAATTAACTGGCACTAAGTTTGGTTGTGGACAAGCTTTATGTGGTGCTTGTACTGTGCAAATGGAAGGTCAAGCTATTCGTTCTTGTGTTACGCCGGTATCTGCTGTGCAAGGTAAAAAAATTACCACGATTGAAGGTATTCAATCGGATGCTGCAAAGGCGGTTAAAAAAGCATGGGAAGAAGAACAGGTTGTTCAATGTGGTTATTGCCAATCAGGGCAAATTGTTGCGGCAATCACATTATTGGAAAATAACACCAACCCCAATGATGATGACATTGATACTGCAATGTCCGATAATATTTGTCGTTGTAATACGTATGTGCGTATTCGTAGTGCTATAAAAAGTGCTGTTCAAGATTTAACGAATCAAAAAAGGAGTGGATGATGGTTGATCAAGGAATAAGTCGTCGTCGCTTTTTAACATTAGTCGGCGGTGTTGGTGCAGGTTTAACAATTGGCATTAATCTCCCTGCTGCTATTACAAAAAAAGCAACCCCGGAAGTCTCTGTGACAGAAACTTCTATATTTGAGCCAAATGCCTTTATCAAAATTCATACAGATAATACCGTATCTGTTATTATCAAGCATTTAGAAATGGGGCAAGGGACATACACAGGGTTGTCTACCTTAGTAGCTGAAGAATTAAATGCAGATTGGGCACAAATAAAACCTGAAAATGCCCCAGCCGATCCAAAACGCTACAATAATACTTCATGGGGGCCTTACCAAGGAACTGGTGGCAGTTCAGGGCTTGCCAATTCATTCGAGCAATTACGCATAGCTGGTGCTGCTGCCAAAGCCATGTTAGTTGCCGCTGCTGCTGAACTTTGGCAGGTAAATCGAGCCGAGGTTACGGTAGAAAAGGGCGTTGTTAGTCATAAAGCGTCCAATAAAAAAACAACTTTTGGTGAGTTAGCCAATTTAGCCGCTAAGCAATCAATACCTGATGAGAAAAGCCTGATTTTAAAAGAACCGAAAGATTTTGTTTATATCGGTAAAAAAGTAGCACGTAATGATCACGGTAAAATTGATGGAAGTGCTATTTTTACCCAAGATGTCAAGCTTGATGGTTTATTAACTGCTGTTATTGCTCATCCTCCACGTTTTGGCGGTAAAGTCCGTGCTATTAATCGGAAGAAAACACTTGCTATCAAGGGTGTTATTGATGTGGTAGAAGTTCCATCAGGGGTTGCTGTGCTTGCTAAAGACTTTTGGACGGCGAAAAAAGGACGGGATGCCTTAGAGATTGATTGGGATAACAGTAAAGCATCAACAGTCACCACGCATAAATTGATGGCTGACTATAAGCGTAAAGCTAACGAAGAAGCGGGATTAGCGGCAACTCACAAAGGCGATGCCAAAAAAGCCTTAGAAAAAGCGGATAAAGTGATTGAGGCGAGTTTTGAGTTTCCTTATTTGGCACATGCGCCTATGGAGCCAATCAATTGTGTTGCCTTAGTCAACAAGCAAGGCTGTGAGATTTGGAATGGCGCACAATTTCACACAGTCGATCAAAGTATTGTTTCATCAATATTGGGTATCAAACCTGAACAGGTTAAAATTAACACCTTATTTGCAGGTGGCAGCTTTGGACGACGTGCAAATCCATACTCAGATTATATTGTCGAAGCCGTGCATATTGCCAATGCTAAAAAAGGCACACCTATTAAACTGGTGTGGACTCGTGAAGATGATATACGTGCGGGTTATTTTCGTCCCATGTATTTTCATAAAGTGAAAGCCGGCTTGGATAAGAATGGAAATCCCATCGCTTGGGAACATCATGTTGTAGGTCAATCTATAGCGGCAGGTACACCTTTTGAAGGATTTTTAGTCAAAGATGGGATTGATAAAACTTCCATAGAAGGGGCTTCTAATTTATCTTATTCTATCCCCAATTTACAAGTCAATTTACATACGGTTGATGTCAATGTGCCTGTACTATGGTGGCGTTCTGTGGGTCATACCCATACCGCATTTTCAACCGAAGTCATCATTGATGAGTTAGCCCATGCTGCGGGTAAAGACCCAGTAGAGTTTCGCGCAAAATTAATGGACAAGCATCCTCGTCATCTTGGTGTATTAAAAATGGTTGCCGAAAAAGCCAAATGGGGTAAATCACTCCCTAAAGGACACGGGTTAGGCGTTGCTGTTCATGAATCGTTTGATAGTTTTGCCGCGCAAGTGGCTGAAGTTTCCGTCAGCGATAAGAGCGAGATTAGAGTACACCGTGTTGTTTGTGTGATTGATTGTGGCATTGCTGTTAATCCAGATATCATTAAAGCCCAAATACAAGGTGGCATTGGTTTTGGTTTAGCCGCTGCGTTAGAGAGTGAGATTACATTGGAAAATGGGCAAGTCGTTCAATCAAATTTCCATGATTATAAAGTGTTACGCATGAATCAGATGCCAGAGGTTGAGGTACATATTATGCCCTCAACTAAACCACCCACAGGTGTTGGTGAACCTGGTACACCGCCGATTGCGCCTGCGGTTGCAAATGCCATATTCGCTGCAACTGGTAAACGTTTATATAACTTACCCTTAAAATTAGCATAACTCCTTCAAAAACCTGACAGGTTTCCAAAACCTGTCAGGTTTCGTGTGTGAAATTATTTTTCTGAACATCTCTTAATATGACTCAATCAATCACAAATCAAATTCAAAATATGGACTTAAGTATTATTCTCCCTTGTCTCAACGAATCAGCCAGTTTAAAAACACTCATACCTCGCCTAAAACAAACTTACCCTAAAGCTGAAGTTATCATAGTTAATGATGGTTCTAGCGATGATTCTGCAAATATTGCCACTCAAGCGGGTGCAAAGGTTATTAGTCATCCGTATAGCAAAGGTAATGGGGCTGCAATTAAAACGGGAGCGCGTACTGCCAGTGGTGATATTTTAATATTTATGGATGCGGATGGACAACATGATCCTCAAGATATTGAAAAATTATTGGCAAAATTGGCACGCGGACATGATATGGTTGTTGGAGCGCGTAGTGCTAATTCTCAAGCAAGTTTTGGGCGTTGGTGTGCTAACAGTTTTTACAATAAGCTATCAAGTTGGATGGTTGGACATTCTGTTTCTGATTTAACGTCTGGATTCCGTGCCGTCAAAGCAGATAAATTTAGAGAGTTTCTTTATCTGTTACCTAATGGATTTTCATATCCCACCACAATTACAATGGCATTTTTCCGAGCAGGTTATAATGTGAGTTATATTCCTATTGTGGCACATACACGTCTTGGTAAAAGTCATATTAAGTTAGTGCGTGATGGCGTGCGGTTTTTGCTGATTATTTTCAAAATAGGCACATTGTACGCACCCTTAAAATTATTTGGTGCATTCAGTTTAAGTTTTTTTATGCTGGGATTAAGTTATTATATCTATACTTTTACAACCGCTGGACGCTTTACCAACATGGGCGCATTATTGTTTATTACCTCAATTCTGATTTTTTTGATTGGTTTAGTGTCTGAGCAAATTACCCAACTTCTATATAGTAGTAGCCGTAAAGAACCCTAAAAATCATGCCTTTATTATCTGTCATCATTATCACTAAAAATGAAGAAAATCATATTAGCGAATGCCTGAATTCCGTTGCTTGGTGTGATGAAATTATTGTGGTGGATTCTGGTAGCACCGACAATACGGTTACTCTTTGTCGTTCCTTTACTGATAAAGTATTTGTCACTAAAGATTGGCTTGGATTTGGTGTCCAAAAAAACCGCGCTTTAGTAAAAGCAACGGGAAAATGGATTTTATCCATTGATGCAGATGAAAGAATCACTCCCGCATTACAACAAGAAATCAAATCGGTTATTGCCGATTCTACTGATTGCGCTTTTCGCATTCCGCGACAATCTCGTTACTGTGGGCGGTGGATAAAACACAGTGGTTGGAGTCCTGATTATGTACTTCGGTTATTTAGAAGTGGTTGTGCCAGTTTTACTGATGACTTAGTTCATGAAAGAGTGCAAGTATTATCAGGTGAGATTGGCACTCTCAGCACACCTTTATTACATTATTCTTTCAACTCGTTAGAAGAAGTCCTTGAAAAAGTGAATACTTATTCTTCGGCTAGTGCTGAAATGCAACATGCTAAAGGTAAAAAATCCAGTTTAACCAAAGCAATTTTTCATGGATTATGGGCTTTTATACGAACATACCTCTTACAAGCAGGATTTTTAGAGGGGCGTGAAGGCTTTATGCTGGCAGTATCAAATGCAGAAGGTACTTATTATCGTTATCTTAAATTAATGTATTTACAAGAAAATATTAAAAATAAACCATAAAAAGATACGTAGAGACGCATGGCTGTGCGTCTCTACTTTCAGAAAAATAATGCCAAAAAAACCGACGGATTTTTATAGAAATGTTCTGATTGTAACAGATTTTGGGGGCACCATACCCCCCTAACCCCCCGTACACGGGTGGAACCAAACATCATTCGACACTTTGCTTTAATTTTTCTATTTTGGGACTTTCCCCTGTGTACGGGGGGTTAGGGGGGTGTCCTCAAAATTCGTTATAATCAGGAAATGTTTTCGATTTCTTCAATAACCTCATGCTTTTCTTACAATAAGCAATTCATTGGCATTTTTGACAAATTCAAAATCGACTTTTTTTATTTCAAATTCAAGATGATGACATTTTTCGTCATTTAAGATTTGTTCGACAAACGATGATTGCGTTGCCTTTAAATTAACTAAGGGATAAATCCTTACTTCCCCTGATGTCACTCTGGATAATTCTAATAAACTATCACGGTGGAAATCATAATCAAACAGTTCATCGTACAAAAACAGGAAATAAGAGCTTAATGTTAATGTAAATGCATTATCTTGAAATGATAAGTTGGGGAGGGATTCTATGGCGTAATGTTGTGGATTTTTTGCAAAATGCAAAATGAATTTTTTATAGGCTTTTTCTCGATATTGCCTTAAACCTGCCAAATTTTTATACAAATCCCACTGATAGTTGTCCATAAATTCTGGTAATTTAGAAAGTACATCTGTTAAATCCTTTTGACAACGATGTTCTAAGTCATCAGCTGACATTTCATAAATCGGATCGGCGGCGAGAACATCATAATTTTTGTCATGCGCCTCGGCACAAAAGGAACTCACACCTGCCGCCACATCTAGTATTTTATGATTTTCAAGTATTAGAGACTGAAAATCAAAATATTGGGCATATTCATCATAAATTCTGCCGACTAATACAACCTCTTTTAAATCTAATCCTTCTTTCATTTTTACATTTATTCTTTGAGCTTGAAATGATTTTGGAGTCCAAAGCTTTAGCTTTGGAATGCCCAAACCTGAAGGTTTGGACTCCTTATGATTTTGGAATGCCCAAACCTGAAGGTTTGGACTCCTTATGTTTAATCTGGTAATGCTTTGGCTAAAAATTGGGGTAATACAAAACTGGCGATATGAATGTCAGTGTTGTAGTAGTCTGTTTCAAACGGTTTATTGTCAGCCTCATCTTCTCGAAATTGCATTAAATCGCCCATACTTGCTAAAGTTGCTGTCCACCAACCGGATGGATAAACACATTGTGGAAATTGTAAAGTGCGTGTTGTTTTAAAACCGACTTCACGCATAGACTCGTGCATGGATTGCAACAGTGGTAAATGTAAAAGTGGCGATTCACTTTGTTGTACTAATAACCCTTCTTTGGTCAATATACGCTGACAGTTACGATAAAAATCCGTTGTAAATAAACCTTCTCCAGGACCCAATGGATCAGTACTATCAACAATAATGACATCAAAATGATTACTCGGTGCGTTTGCTACCCATTTAATGCCATCCTCGAAATAAAATGTGACACGCGGATCATCATTGTTTTCACAAAGCTTTGGAAAATACTGCTCTGAAAGACGGGTGACGCGCTCATCAATTTCAATTTGAAACACTTGCTCAATCTTGGGATGTTTTAACACCTCACGTAAAGTACCACAATCTCCTCCCCCAATAATAATGACTTTACAAGGTTTAGGATGGGTAAACAATACCGGATGTGTCATCATTTCATGGTAAATAAAATTATCACGCTCCGTGAGCATGATGAAGTTATCAAGTGTCATCAAATTGCCAAATTCTGTCGTCTCGTAAATGGCAATGTTTTGAAAAGGCGTTTTTTCTTTATGTAATTGCGTTTTAATATGTAATGAAAAAGCACTCCCTGTTGGTGAGTGTTGCTCTGTAAACCAATTTTTATCTAAACTCATTTATTAAGCCCTATAGTTTTTCACATAAATAACTTCACAAAACCTGCCAGGTTTCCAAAACCTGGCAGGTTTGATCGAGAAATTATTTTTCTGAACATCTATATGTGTCATTAATAACTTCACAAAACCTGCCAGGTTTCCAAAACCTGGCAGGTTTGATCGAGAAATTATTTTTCTGAACATCTATATGTGTCATTGTGAATGGTAAATTGTCAATAAATCATTATCCTTATCAGCTTTGTCGTACAAAGTTTGCCTTGCATTTCAAAGAACTGTTATAAGATAATAACATTATAATAGGGATTCAATACTTTTAAATCTTTTAACTTTTTTGTTTGAAAGAACGAGAAATCTGATTTTTTTCAAAAAATCGGATTTCTTTAAGCGGGTTAAAAATATTAAAAACTTTTGTTGATCGAATTAGATAGTTGATTTGGAGTCCAAAATTTATTTTGGAAACCGAAAATAGGAGATAAATGATGGAACTTAAACAAAAAGGCGAAAATGCGTTAATAGACGTGAGTAAACCCCTAACCGTCACGATGAAATGGACAACAGCCGCTGATTTTGATTTAGCGGGTGCGTATGAAACCAAAGACGGTAAACAAGGGTTAGTGTATTTTGGTGATAAGGGAGACTTGAAGAAATTCCCTTACATGAGTCTCAGTGAAGATAAGGGTGTAGGCGACACTGGTGGCGATAACGAAGAAGTCATGCATATCAACGGCTTAAGTGACGTGAGCCACGTATGGATATTTTGCTGGGATTACGGCATGGTACAAAAAGGAAAAAGTGCCCGATTTAAAGACAGTGATGTGAAACTTTCGATCACGGATGATGCGGGTAGTAAAATTTCTGTTGAAATCGACACTGGTGAAAGTGGCAATGTGTGTTGTATAGCCACGATAGATAATAGCAGTTCAGAGGGTGCTAAGTTTATCAATTACAGTCAAGTGGGTACTTTGAGTGGACTCAAACGCCTGGAACAATTAATGGATATTGTACGACAATTTGTTATATAGTTGGGGATTGATAATTGCATCATTTATCTGGAGTCCAAACTTTTAGAGTTATCCAAAATAAATTTTGGACTCCTTACCTGGAGTCCAAACTTTAGGAGTCAGGATTTTATAATCCCCAAAACTGGAATGCTCAAACCTGACAGGTTTTTAAAATCTGTCAGGTTTAGTTTCGTATGTTATTAAATCCTGAGTCTTTAGAGTTATCCAAAATAAATTTTGGACTCCTTCCCTTCCACCTAAGAGGATTACTATGAAATTTATTTTTTCTGGATTAACTGAGCAAGAAGTTGAAGTTGCTCGCACTCAATATGGCACTAATGCCATTACTTCGATTGAACGAGAAACATTTTGGGATAAACTGCAGAATAACTTAGTCGATCCCATTATTATTATTTTGATATTCGCATTGGGCATCACAGTGATGTTAACAATTCTTGGTTATACTGAATGGTATGAAAGTGTTGGCATTGCGATGGCGGTTTTTATCGCGACTTTTGTGGCGACTTGGGCAGAACACAGCAATGAAAATGAGTTTCAAACCTTGCTAGAAAAAGCGGCAATGATTCAATCTAAAGTTTTTAGAAACAATAATTTAGTTGAAATCGGCATCAACGATATTGTTGTGGGCGATCACATCTTATTGCAACCGGGTGACACGATACCTACTGATGGTGTTTTAGTCGCCAATCATTTAGAGGTGAATGAAGCTTCTTTAACCGGAGAATCGGAACCGATTCGCAAAAAGGCTCTGCCCGCCAGTGCATCTGATTATGCAATCACTGAAGAAAATCAGGTTTTTAGAGCGGCTTTAGTTGAAGATGGTGAAGCCGTGATGAAGGCAACAGCCGTTGGCGATAAAACCCGCTATGGCGAAACCATGAAAGAAATCGTCACCGCAGAAGATCGTTTATCACCATTGCAACAAAAATTGACTGTGCTTGGTAAACACATCAGCACTTTTGGCTATATTGGTGCGACTTTTATTTTTATAGCCTTTATGATGAACCACATTTTTCTGCAAACGGATGGTGGTTTGTCTGTCTATCTTACTCAACCTATCGGCGAAATTGTTAACCATCTTGTCACCGCCGCTGTTTTAGCGATTATTGTTATTGTTGTTGCGGTGCCAGAAGGTTTACCCATGATGATTGCGATGGTATTGGCTTTAAACATGCGTAAATTGTTATCAGTCAAAGTGTTAGTGCGTAAAATGTTAGGTATAGAAACCGCAGGGAGTTTAACCGTACTGTTCAGTGATAAAACAGGTACACTCACCCAAGGAAAGCCTGTCGTAGAGGAATTTTTAACAGGGAAAGCGGAATTTTACCAAAAACTGGAAAACATACCAGAAACACTACGCAATCTTGTTGCTTATGCAGTACGTAATAATACCAGTGCTGTCATAGATACCAGTAATCCAGATGAGCCACAAATGGTAGGGGCAGATCGCACGGAAAAAGCCATGTTATGCTTTTTAAAACCGCTATTAGCACAAAAAGAACCCATTCAATTGGTGGACACAATTCCTTTTAACAGCAACCGTAAATTTTCAGCGACTCAAGTTAAGGGAGAAAAAGCTTTAACTTTAGTCAAAGGTGCTTCTGAAATCATTTTAGAAAATTGCACCCATTTTATTGATACTGATGGAAACAAAGTAGCCCTCACTGATAAAAATGCGTTAGTCACAGAAATGACCGGTTTATCAAAACGTGCTATGCGCTTATTGGCGGTGGCAATCACTGAAACGCCTATCAACGAAACGCAAAACTTACCGAATGATTTAACGTTATTAGGGATATTTTGTTTACGTGATGCGTTGCGCCCCAGTACTTATGAATCTGTTCAACTTGCGAAACAAGCAGGGATTCATCTCGTCATGATTACTGGTGATGCCAAAGAAACTGCACAAGCCATTGCCACAGATATTGGATTGTGCGCTGAAGACAAAGAAGCTAAAATCCTTACTTCAACAGAATTGGCTAACATGTCTGATGAACAAATTAAACAAATCTTACCACATCTCTATGTGGTAGCGAGAGCATTTCCTACGGATAAAAGTCGTTTAATAAAACTGGCTAAAGAAAGCGGTTGGGTAGTCGGTATGACAGGGGATGGGGTTAATGATGCGCCGGCTGTCAAAAACGCGGATGTTGGTTTTGCAATGGGTAGTGGTACCGAAATGACCAAAGAATCCAGCGACATTGTTGTTTTGGATGACAACTTTTCCTCTATCACCAAAGCGATTTTATATGGGCGTACTTTGTTCAAGTCCATTCGCAAATTCCTTATTTTCCAGCTAACCGTCAACATATCAGCTATTTTGGTGGCATTTTTAGGGCCATTTTTTGGCTTTGATCTCCCTCTCACAATGACACAATTATTGTGGATTAACATCATCATGGACACTTTTGCAGGATTAGCTTTTGCAGGAGAAATCGCATTATCACGCTACATGAAAGAAAACCCCATTCCTAGAGAAGAATCCATCATCAGCAACGATATGTGGTCATCTATTCTTACTAATGGCATTATTGCCGCCATTATGAGCATGATTTTCTTAAAGTATCCACCTATTCGAGAACTGTTTTCTAGGGGAATGCCGATTGAAAGTGCAGAAGTTGAGCGGATATTTTTAACGGCATTCTTCGGTTTCTTTGTTTTCATGCACGCCTTCAATACCTTCAATGCCCGCACTCAAGGACTCAATTTATTTGAAAACCTGTTAGACAATAAACTCTTTCTAGGGATTATTGTCTTAATTTTTTCCATTCAAACCCTTTTTATTCACATAGGGGGGGAGATACTACGCACAGTTCCTTTACTACCAATGGAATGGTTATATATGGTCATGTTTGCTATCGTACTTATCCCAGTCGACTTAATTAGAAAACTGATACGCAACAAATGGTTTTGTAATCCTGTGCTAACGGAAGCTTATCATTAATGCTGGAAAGTGCATACTATTAGGTTGAAGTTTCGGGAAATCCGCGCTGCGAAATTCCAGAAACAACATGGTATGGGCAAAAAGTACAACGAAAGAGTACAACAAAAGAGTACAACGAATTAGAAAAGCACACAACGAATCAACACATTAAAATCATCATTAATCAGATGAACCACTTCTCATGAGATGATTGATTCGTTGTACTCTATTTTGAGCATTTAATGGTTAATAAGGTAAAAAATCATGCTTAAGTTTCCTTATGGTTTACGCAATTTTTATGACTTAATCACCGAAAATTATTTTTATGTGGATCGCACAAGTCATATTCGAGTGATTGAAGATTTTGGTAGAGAACTGATTTTTCTGCGCCCACGCCGCTTTGGGAAAAGTTTACTATTATCTATGTTAGAAAATTATTACGATGTAGCAAAAGCTCCCGAATTTGAACGGTTGTTTGGGCATTTAGCGATTGGAAAGAATCCCACGCCTAAGCATAATCAATATTTTGTGATGACATGGGATTTTTCTAAAGTGGAAGCCCGAGGAGATGTTTCGCAAATCAGACAAACTTTGATTGAACATGTCAATAATCGCATCAAAGCGTTTGCCAGACGTTATAAAGAAGATTTACCTTATCCGATTGAAATTAATAGTGATAACGCAATTTCTTCTTTTGAATCCTTGTTAATGTCAGTTGATGCTACGCCTCATCGTCTTTATTTATTGATTGATGAATATGACAATTTTGCCAATGAGTTAATGATAGGACATCATAAAGAAAATCCTAGTCGTTACCAGGCTTTAATTGAAGGGGAAGGTGCCGTCAAAGCATTATTTAGAGCCGTTAAATCGGGTGCTGGTGGAGACGGTTTGGAACGTACTTTTGTCACCGGCGTTTCACCCGTTGTACTCAGTGATATGAGCAGCGGTTATAATGTCGCGGAATCTATTTATTTGCGGCGTGAGTTTAATGACTTGTGCGGTTTTTTGGACTTTGAAATTGAAGATGCATTGACGCAAATTGCTTCAGAGTGTAATTTTCCTTCAGAAAAAGTTCAAGAAGCACTTCACCTCATGCGAACTTTTTACGATGGCTATTGTTTTAGTAAACCTGCCAAAGAATTTGTCTATAATCCGACTTTGGCCCTTTATTTTCTCAAAAACTTCCAGCAAGATTGCCAATTTCCAGAACAATTGTTGGATAACAACTTAGCGATGGATAAAGGAAAACTCACTTATATTTCGGATTTACTTTATGGAGAACAAGTTATTGTTCAAGCTTTGAACGGAGAACCTCCTTTAACGCTTGAACAATTGGCGAGTAGTTTTGGCGTTGAAGATATGCACAATGCCACGAAAGATGAAACATTTATTGTTTCCCTTCTTTACTTCTTTGGCATTCTGACATTGGCAGGGGTTGATGAACTGGGAGAATTAATATTTAAAATCCCTAATTTGGTTATCCGAAAACTATATGTTGAAAAACTTAAAGAACGCTTACTCCCTGAATTAACTGACCAAAATCAATCACGAATTTTGGCGAAACAGTTTTATAAAACAGGGGATTTACAGCCTCTTATTGAATTTATCGAAAAACACTATTTTAAAGTGTTTGATAATCGGGATTATGGTTTTGCGAATGAATTAACGATTAAAACCGCTTTTCTCACGCTGTTGTTTAATGACACTTTCTACATCATGGATTCAGAAATGGAACTGGAAAGACGTTATGCAGATTTAACCATGATTGTTCGCCCGGAACGTCGAAAGTCTTCCTTAAAAAATTTCTTACTGGAATTTAAATATGTCAAGTTAGGCAAAACATTAACGGGAGAGAAAATCAGAGAAATGAGTATAGATGAGATAAAAGCACGGAGCGAAGTGAAACAAAAATTCACTGAGGGAAAGGCACAACTGCTTGATTATCAAAAACGCCTCAATAACAAATATGACAATACCTTGCAATTGCAGACAATAACTGTCGTGGCGTTAGGTTTTGAACGGGTAGTGTGGGAGAAGGTTTACTAAACCTGACAGGTTTTAAAAACCTGTCAGGTTTGCCTTATGGAAGCCTTGAACTTTCTAGTGAGGCTTCTTGTTTGAGACTTTCTGGCAAATTATCAAAATCACAAATAATTTCTCCTTCAATACCTTCTTCACCTTCTTCTGGCATGATTTCTACACATAAATCATCGGGAGCCAATTCAATAAGTGGTTCAAAAATCAACACTTCTCGCGCTTTGCCCCTTTTTCTGGTGCGGACTTCTTCTTGAGATTCATAAGGAATCGTGTATGTGAGGCTGAGATTTTCACCGCCATTTATCACAATGCTTGGGGAGACTGTTTCCTCTTCTTCACTTGTTTCCTCAATACTGGGTTGAGTTTCCACTTTGAAGTTTGGCATCACGAGATAACCATTGCCTTTATGTAAAACATAAAAGACTCCATTGCTATTGAAGATGATTTTTTCAACGCCTTCAAATTTTAGCCCAACCTCTGTAAATACATCGGGAGAAAGTAAAGTCGGCATAATGGTTTGAGAAGTGCCATCGGGGTAAACGACTTTGGCTTTTTCCAGTTTTCGAGTCTTGCCAGAAGAGAGATGAAGCCCTGGTTTCATGGCATCAGGCGCATTATCAAAATCACAAACCACTTCTGGTTCAATTTCTTCTGACTCAGTTTCTTCCGGTTCAATTTCAACACATAAATCGTCGGGAGCGAGTTCAATCAGTGGGTCAAAAATAACCACTTGGCGAGCTTTTCCTCGTTGCCGTGTCGATGTTTTGATTTCCATTAACACGTCACCACGTTTACCAACTACAACTTCTCCTCCTCCCAACATTTCACTTAAAGCGATTGGATCTTGAGGGGCAGGAATGACTTTATATTGTTTCTCATCCGGGGTGGTGATGGTGTAAAAACCACCTTCCGTTACTGCAAGCCCAATAGGAATTTTATCACCATCGACTTGAATCACGTTATCGATGTCTGGAATAAAGGTATATTTGACTCCTTCAGCATCTCCCGTGCCTTCTACCCACAAAATACCCGTTTCCTCATTTTGAGATAACTCAAAATTTGTCAAGTCTTCATCTTCAAGGGAGCGTGTCATGTTTTCTTTAACACTGGTTCCTTGTCCACCAAGTCCCATTCCTTTACCAATATCAGCCATTTGTGGTAATTTCACGCCCGCAGGGACTTTGCCGGAAGCTGGCAAAGTCCTTGGTGTTAATTTAGCACCTTCTGGGGCTGTTATGGCACCCGTGTCTAAATCAATTTTCCAGCCCGGAGGTACAAATTGTGCGGCATTTTGAATACTGATTTTAGTCGCATCAAAATTGGTAAAGAGTTTGGAGACATCGGAACTCGGCATTTGCGTAAATTCACCCGCATCCAGAGCCGATAGATGTTCCGGAGTGAAGTTATTAAGTACATCGGTTGATAGTCCACCCATGTTTTCTGATTGGAGTCCGCTTAACGCTTCGGCTGGCAATTGTTCAAATTGCTCTGTACTCAATCCACCTAAAGTATCTTTTGGCAATTCGGCCATTTGTTCTGGAACAATTTCACTGATGGCTTCGGGTGGAATTGCTTCTAACTGTTCTTCTTCCATGCCTTGTAACGCTTCCGGTTTGATTTCAGCAAGCTGTTCACCAGAGAATTCTCCCATCAATTCGACTGGCATGCCTTCCATATTGTCAGCGGTTAAACCGCCCAAAGCTTCTTTTGGCATTTGCTCAAATTGTTCTAAGCTGAGAGCTTCCAAGGTTTCTGCTTTAACGAAGGCAAGTTGCTCAGGACTCAGATTGCTCATGGCTTCTGGGGAGATGGTTGCCAAATTTTCTGGACTAAGCGTCCCAAAAATCGCTGGTTCTAATTTACCTAAACTATCAGCATCTAAATTGGCAATGTCTGCGGCATCAAAACCAAAGTCTTCAAGTGTTGGTGGTTCACTGGGCAAGATAACGCCTGGGCCCAAAATAACATCGGCTGGTAAATCAACGCTTGGGCTGATTCGCACATTGGATAACACAGTGCTGGGCGCAATGTTAGCTGTTGTTATCATGGGTGGATTGTTTGGATCGCCACTGATTTCACCTGTGAGAGTTCCACCACTGACTTTGGTGCCAGCAGTTAATTGCACATCTTGCAGGGTGCTATCCGGGGCTGCGTTGATCTCACCACCGATTTTGCCACCGGTTAAAGTGGCATCTGGGGCCAATTGCACATCTTCAATAATGCCCCCCACTTGACTGTTATTGGTCACGTTGCCCGATAACGTGCCACCGGTGAGAGAGATACCCACAAATTCAACGTCTGCTATGGTGCCTTTATTATCTATATTGCCACTTAATGTGCCACCGGTTACAGTAGCTTCTGGGGCAATGGTGGAATTAGAAATTAAGCCATGATTGTTGACGCTAGATTCAAATATTGCATTGGAAACACTAGCACCATTACTTATGCTTAATTCATCTGGAAAAATTTGGTTTCCAACATTACAAATATCGGTTACTTCGCCACTATTAGTTTTACATTGAGGGAGTGGATTTAGTGAAGAAGGTAAAATGACTGGGGGAGAGGAAATATAGGTTTCTACAGGCTCGCTAGTGACTATAGGAGTTTCATCCGATGGATTATCTGATGGATTAATGGTATTTTCCACGGGTAACAGAGGATCATCGTTATTTACTATTGGTGTATTATCAGTTGTAGTGGATAATGCAATACCACCCGGATCAATAATACGTCCATCAACTCCCGTATCATCGCCAAGTTCACCGTCAACAAAAAGCAAATTCACTTTGATCTGAGGTTTCCCATCAAGGATAACAAGCTCAATGGTCACATTAGAAAAATTGTACCAGGCTGCACTATTTGGATCACCGGGAATGGTTGGACCATATTTGCGATAAATAAAACGGTCCAACGCATTATTACTTAATAAATCAAGATTACTGTAATAAATAGCAAACTGAGTGGATGAATCAGACAAATCACTGAGTTCAAAATTGACCAAACCTTCGGGAAACGAGAAATCACCAGGTGCTATTGGTTGGGCATCCACTGATTCAAGTGCAGCATTCTTAACAGTGCAACCATCACAAGCTAAGGTAATTCCACCTTCTAAAGATACATGCTTGGCTGAATCTATCTTGGGTGAATCTACCTTGATTGAATCTATCTTGGCTAAATCTATCTCAAATTTAGCTTCACAAGTTTGTGTTTCTGATAAGGTAACCAGAACTTGAGTTTCATTGCTACTACAATGACCACTCCAATTAGCAAACTTGGAGCTATTGTCAGCTTCTGCAATCAATAATACCTCTGTGCCATTAGGATATTCGTAGATACAATCAGTACCACAAGTGATACCCGCTGGTTTAGAAGTCACAGTACCCTGTCCTTCACCTGTTAAGGTGACAGTTAATAAACTATTCTTGCTCTCATCATCATCAGTCACATTAACTGTTACGTCATCAATTATAATATTCTTGTAATCAGCATTACTACTGCTAATTGTGTGAGTAATAATATGCGAATGAAGCCCAGTCACTAGATTGTCATTCACATCAGCAACAGTAATACGCTGTGGAATGTTCCAATTCTTACTATCAAATCTTAATATTTGTGGTGAAAAAAATAACTCACCATTTCTGTTTGGAGAGAGTGTGATAGTCGTTGTGGGAGCAATATTCAATTCAACAGTATAACTGCCCATCGTGCTACCTTCTATAAGATTGAGAGTAGTCGGTGACAAACTAATGTTAAGCAAATCAAAATGCGCCGTACAGGATTGATCGGCAGTCATTACTACTTGACCTTCAGCATCACAATTACCACTCCACTCAATAAAACGCCAGCCATCGGGTGCCGGTATTGGGGTCAACGTAACTGTCTCCCCATCCAAATAAGTTTGAGTACATTCGGTATCACAATCTTCCACAGTACCTTGCCCAATGGTTTTAATCGTCAACGTATGTTCCTGAACAAAAGTAACCGTACAAGATTTATCCCCATATAAGAACACATTACCATTGCTATCACAATCCCCAGCCCATTCTTTAAATAACCAACCCTTATCCACAGTGGTTGTTAACATGACTTCAGTACCACTCTGGTAACCTTGGCTACAATCAGAACCACAATTAATCCCATCGGCGATCACTGTACCATCGCCAATTTTATCTATTTTCAGTTGAAAGAATGGTATCGGAGTGTCTGAAGCGGGTGGCGGTGGACAAGCTGAAGTGGTGGCACTTGCTGAAGTTGCTGTTGAATCACCGACTGCATTCGTGGCTTTAACAGAATAACTGTAGGTAGTGCCACAAGATAAACCACTATTGCTATAGCTGGTGGTATCAGCCGCTATCGTAGTGATTTGGACTCCATCTCGTTCAATAAGATAGCCTGTTTCATCAACTACATCAGTCCAAGTAAGAGCTATTTGGCTCGCAGAAACTGGAGTTGCGTTTAAACCAGTGGGGCAAAGTGATGTCGTTTCACTGATGATAGGCGAGGGGGTTGAGTCACCACTTGCATTCGTAGCGACTACAGAATAGTTGTAAGTGGTATTACAAGTTAAGTCTGTATCACTGTAGTTGAAAATATCAGTTGTTGTCGTTGCGATTGGTGTTCCATCTCGTTTGACAATGAAACCATTTTCGTCACTACTATTGTCGTTCCAGGTTAAATCAATCGTTGTTGAGGAAATGGTTGGTGCTGTCAAGTTAGCTGGTGCAGACGGAGCGGTGGATGAAGTTGTTCCAACAGCAGTGGCAGGTTGAGAATCACCATTAGCATTGGTGGCTATAACCGAATAGTTGTAAGTACCATCAATAGTCAAACCCATATCACTATAGCTGGTGGTATCAGCCGCTATCGTAGCAATTGTGGGTCCATCTCGTTTAATGATATAGTTAGTTTCATCAGCTATATCAGTCCAAGTCAGATCTATTTGGCTCGTTGAGATTTGGGTTGCGATAAAATCAGTTGGGATACAAGGTGTTGTTGTTCCACTGATGGTAGGCGAAGGAGTTGAGTCACCAATTGCATTCGTAGCGACTACAGAATAGTTATAAGTGGTATTACAGGTTAAGCCCGTATCACTGTAATTGGCAATATCAGTTGCTGTGGTTGGGCTTGCGAGTGGTGTTCCATCTCGTTTGACAATAAATCCCGTTTCGGTACCACTATTGTCAGTCCAAGTCAAATTAATGGCTGTTTCGGAAATGGTTGTTGTTAGCAAGCCAGTTGGTGCATTCGGAGTAGAAACTGAAGTTGTTCCAGTTGCGGTAGTCGCTTGTGAATCACCGTTAGTATTGCTGGCTGTTATCGAATAATTGTAAGTCGTATTACCTGTTAAGCCGGTGTTACTATAGCTGGTGGTATTAGCTGCTATCGTAGCGATTTGGACTCCATCTCGTTTAATGGTATAACTCGTTTCATCAGCGACATCAGTCCAAGTCAGATCTATTTGGGTTGTTGAGAATTGGGTTGCGGCAAAATCAGTTGGATCACAAGGAAATGTCGTTCCAGTTATGGTGGACGAAGTGGTTGAATCACCATACGTATTCGTAGCAAATACAGTATAATTGTAAGTGGTACTACAAGTGACAGTATCACTATAGTTGGTAATATTAGTCAATGTAGTTGGCGTTGCGATTGGAGTAGAATCCCGTTTGACAACAAAACCGGTTTCAATCTTACTATTGTCGTTCCAAGTTAAATCAATATTCGTTTGGGAAGTGCCTTTGGCTACCAAGTTAGTTGGTGTAGTCGGAGCGGTGTTTGCAGGACAATTTGACGATTCGCCTTGCTTATTTTCTACATTACCAGTCCAATTTGGATATTTCGTATCCATAAAAGTGACCACAGATGAATCGGAAACGGTTAATTGGTTGCACGCTAAATTAAGGTAAGTTAGACTAGTCAATGCAGTAAACGAAGAAGGTATGTCGCCGCTTAATTGGTTATCACCTAAATCCAAGGTATATAAATTGGTTAGATTACCAAATTCAGTTGGGATAGAACCGCTAAGATTGTCAGCATTTGCACGATTACAATAACGGTGATAACCGCTGTAGTAGCCGCTATAGTAGCTGCTACAGCCTAAATAAAGATAACGCAAACTCGTCAAATTACCCAATTGAGTAGGAATAGAACCGGTTAAGCCACTGCTGGCAAGATCAAGGGTTTTTAAATTTGTACTACTCAAATTACCCAATTCAATCGGAATAGAAGTACCATCAAACTTATTATCTCTTAAATAAAGTTCTTCCAAACTACTCAAATTACCCAATTCAGCCGGAATAGGACCACTTAAGTCATTGTAGCTCAGATTGAGAATTTTTAAATTGCTCAAACTACCCAATTGAGTCGGAATAGAATTGCTCAATCCACTGTAGCCTAAATTTAGGGTTTCTAAATTACTCAAATTACCCAATTCAGTCGGAATAGAAGCACCATTAAAGTTATTACCTCTTAAATCAAGTGTTTTCAAACTACTCAAATTGCCTAATTGAGTTGGTATGGTAGTCAGTTCGTTGTCAATCAAATTAAGTACTTCCAAACTACTAGCATTTCCCAATTGAGTCGGAATTGGACCACTCAAGTCGTTGTAACTCAGATCAAGGATTTTCAAATTAGTCAAACTACCTAGCTCAGCTGGTATGGAACCATTAATTGCAGACCATGTTCCAGTGTAGTTGTAGTATTCCCAGAGACGTTGCAAAACCAATACTTCTAAAGAAGCTAAATTGCCTAGTTGCGTTGGAAGACTGCCAGAAAAATTACTTTCACGCAAATAGATTACTTTGACATTTGCGGGGGTAGGGAAGTTAACACAATCTACTCCCCACCAACTACAGGGAAAATCGTTTTGATTCCAACCATTGTCTGGACTAGTCACCCAATTTGCGCCATCAAGGTTGGTATAAAGTGCAACCAAAGCTTCGCATTCTGTTTGGGGGATGTCGGTTTGAGCAGCACAATTGGTTGCAGCTTGTGCCATGGGTAACCACACTAAACCCAACAATAATGGGAAAAGATAGGATGTAAATGAGCTGATTAAGCGGCTCAGGCTATAATGATAGTCCATATAAACTCCACTTTTAAGCCAATGTAAATATAGCTTTTCAGAAAAATAAAAGTTCTCATACCTGACAGGTTTCCAAAACCTGTCAGGTATTAAGGCCAAAATATTTATCTGAAGAGCTATAGATATAATTAGTTACTCATTTTACGCACACTATTTCTTAAAAATTGAAAAGGCTTGTCATTTCGAGCTTTGCTCGAAATGATGGGCTACTGAAATTTTTAAAGCATTGTGTGTAACGTGATATAATTAGCTATTTTTATTACTTGATATACCTATTTTTATAGCAATCATTAACAAAACAAAATCGCTTATGTTCAATTAACAATTAAGGCAACTCCAAAAGATTAATAGACCAACAAAATACTGTGCTACTTAATAACTGATGTTACGCAGAAAGCTTCCAAACAGGAGTGCAAAATTTATTTTGCCAACTAGAGTGCAACCTTTGCAAAATAAATTTTGCACTCCAATATTCACTTTTGGAAGTGCAGTGCGTAACATCAGTTAATAAAGGGGAGTTGGAACAATTATTTTATTATTTGGGAGTTGCCAAAACTATTCGCAAAGTTAAAATTAATGCAAATTTCATGCTAAATGACAATACACTAGTTTTTACTGGAAATTGTCTTAATTAAAGGATTAAATTTTGCAATTTGCAACGCAATATAAAATTTTATTGCAAAATTGGAAGATAGTTCCACTAATGCTAAATTCGATAATGTGGATTGTCAAACCCAAGCATGCGGGGGGGTAGAAGCTTACCCTACCATCGACAAAAACGGTAAAATCCTCGTTGGGGTAGTCCTGCAATATGTAGTGGTGATTATTTTAAATTGTAATAAAATCAACATTTTAATAAATTGACCACTACTATGTGCAGGACTACCCTCGTTGGTTATCAATGCTTTGTAAAAAATTGGGTAATCCTCGCAAAAAATGGTGATGGCATTTTTAATTCGTTGCTACAATGCAACACTTTGGATATCCAATTCCATTATTTTTTTTTGACTACCCTAATTTTAAATTAATAATATTCAATAGGTTACAGTAACATTTTAAATTTTATTATTTTTGAAAAATAGAACCTGGTGCAGTTAAACTTCAGTCTAATTGATGTCGGGTGACTTCAAAATCGCATAAAAAACAGAGCTGAAATTTAGTAGATTTGCAGAGCTTGAGTCATCCGACACAAATATCGATCCCATTGATTGCTGAAACATCAATTGAATAACTGATGTTACGCACAAAGCTTCCCTAAGCCTTGGAATAAATTCCAAGGCTAAGAAGTTCAGTGCGTAACATCAGTGAATAATGAGGCTATATCAGAGGTTCCAAGTTTTCCGAAGTTTTCAGTGACCACGCATAGCCTTCTAAATGATCATCATAGACAGTTACGCCACTATTAGTGGGCTTAAAATTGACCCAACCACTATTGGTACTCCAGGCGTATTTATCAGTGGGGTCAATATTGCTATCGGCAAAAGCTTCCAGCATAAGTAAGCTAAATAGCATAATGCCACCAAATAGCCTAATGGGTTTGATATAAGTCATAGTTGATATTTCCTTTGTATACTCCAAACATTCAAGTTTTCGGATTTCAGACCTGGTTTTTAAAACCTGTCAGGTCTTTTCTAGCGTTTTAGTGAGTCAAAAAAAACCGAAAACTTGAACGTTCATAGTATAGGCTATTAATAGTTGAATTTTTGACGAAATGGCCAAACATAATGTTGTTCAGTGGTGGGTACATATTTCCCCCAATATGGCATACCCATAATTTCTGCTTCACAATCATTGATTAACTTGCAACGATTTTGCGCAGTCCAATAACCAGTTCCTAAGCCCTGCTGAAAGTCTTCTGGTGTCGAGAGTTGTACACCAGTGAAAGGATCACCCTCGCTCCATTTTCCTGTGCCAGCAGTATTTGACAAAAAACGATCTTTCCAGTTTTCAGTTTCATTTGTTAATGCTTGTAACTCTCCAACATTTGATAAACGCCAATCACCCGCTTTTGAACCATCTGTCAGACCACAAGAACCACTGCTTAAATTAGCAACATTCGATAAAGCGGTTGCCCAATCTTTTTTTCCAAAACAATTCGCATTTTTCAAAAAGGCAACTCCTAGATAAGAATTGTTGGTGATAGTGCCATCACCATTATCAGTGAAGCGAGGATTTGGATATTCGGGTGGGGTATACGTATCAGTATAACATGGGTTAGTAATGGTAGTGTTTGTCCCTGTTTGTAAACCCCAATTACCATCAATTAATCCCCAATAGGTCTGCCACTAGCAACATCACTAGGCGCAGCACCATTGGTATTATCTTTAGCCGGTGCTTCCTCCATCACTTCATTGAGTGTACAAACAGTCGAACCGGGGCCAGCCGTTGGCTCTGTAAAGGTGGATAGAGTTCCCGCCGCTCCCGTATCGAAACGATTACAAACATCTCCCATAGTATAACTACTCGTATTCTCAGGAGCCGTGCTTGAATCAATATTACCCGCCAACAATGGTAATGGAAGACTTAATAAAACTGGAACTATAGCCAGTTGAATATAATGTTTTACTTTCATTTATTTATTTCCTTTGTCTGAATCAGAATTTGCAGAATTTTAGAATTTACAGAATAAATTAATAATTAACCATTTTAATAAGGGTAAAAAAATAATTAATAAGTAAGAGAGCAATTAAAAAATGGAATATTTTGGCTCTCTGGTAATTTGCGTTGTAAAAAACAATAGTAAAAACATAATATTATAACTAACGGAAGCAAATAAGGGAATCATGACAGATTTTGATTCTTTGAATTAAACT
>JAUCGK010000116.1 GCA_030378085.1 Candidatus Parabeggiatoa sp. HSG14 | reverse complement strand
GATGTTTGGTTCCACCCGTGTACGGGGGGTTAGGGGGGTATCCCCAAAATCTGTTACAATCAGCAAAATTTCATTTTGCACTACTCTGGTATTCACTTTTGAAGTACAGTGCGTAACATCAGTTACATAAAACAAATTGATTTAATTCACATTATCTCACATAATATCACATTCAATCAATGTGAGAAAAACGATGGACTTTTATAATTTTAGATTAACGACTCGATTAAATTTGAGTAGCGAAGTGATTGAAGAAATTTATATGATTTTAGCCGAAATAAAAATAGCTGGCAATTAACAGGAAAATTCCTGCCGCAAACCATTGAGCGACTGACACAGGCTGTGATTATTACTTCAAGTGGTTCCTCAAACCGTATTGAAGGTAATCGCCTAACCGATGAGCAAGTGAATGATTTATAAGGACGTGCCACTAGATATAAGGTGAGTAAATAATAACTGGAATCCAAACCTTTAGGTTTGGAAATCTTTTTCCAACGTGCCAGCGTTGGAATGCATCACGCGCCAGCGTTACTCCTTTTCTTATTTCCCTTCTCTACAATCGGATTTATAAACTTGATATTTCCGCCCTTCTGTATTACACCTAACAATAGTTATTTTTTAATAACGACAAAAATTAGAACTAAAATCATTAATTTCTTCATTTTCTTAAAAATAGTATAAAAATTTTATTTTATCTCTTTGATAAATAATTATTTTATATACGCATTTTTCATAAGATATACACTCATAGAAAATGGTGAATTTAATGGCAATAATTTTAGGTAGATAAACATGAAACACAAACTCAAAAAGTTAGTTGCCTTAATGGGTACTGCCCTATTAGGCAATCCTCCCGCAATGGGAGCCAGCTCCCCATAAAGTCCACCGCCTGATAGTCATTATAATGGGAGTAATGACTCTTTTTTAAATAAATTGGGTCCAATAACTGAATCCAAAAACACAAATCCACCCAAAATCCCAAGAGAGGGAGAATGTTCTAAACTTGCTGGTATTATTAAATTTTCTGAAGAAAAATATAAGGTTAGTGAATATCATTATAGTGAGATTTTTTCTTATGCTCAGGTAAAAGTGGTACGGCACCTATACCGGCTAGTTGTTCATCAAAAAATATCACCTTGATATCTAATGGAAGTAGCACTTGGGATTCTCCATGTGATGATGTCTCTTAAAATATAACATAAGGAATATGCACGAAATAAAATCGGATCGAGGCAAAAGTTTCGGAGAAACTTTTGCCTCGATCACTAAACCTGACAGGTTTTTAAAACCTGTCAGGTTTGACTTAAATAGTTGGGTAAATTATTTCATGCACGTTCCTAAGTGACATATTGATAAATCAAAAAAATATGTTCTCACTGGCTGGAAATATAATGACTTTGGAAATATTTTGTTGACGATTAAATTCATGAAAATGACACAAAAACCATTTATCATAAGTTAGGAAAGCCTTATTTTATCAGTGGGAGCATAAAACATTAAATTTGTCAATACGCTAAGTTTTAATTAATTAACTTTTTTGTAGGAATCCTCCATGCTTTGGCAAAAATTCGTTTTTATTATCACAGGATATTGGCTACTTGAACGGCTCAGTCGCCTATTCCCTGTTTGTAAACAGCTAAAAAATCAACAACTTGGGCTTATTGATAGCTCCAATCGTCTCTTACCCGCTTTTAATTATTTAATTAAAAAAAAGAAAAAACGTTCTTTAAAACAATGTTTATGGGGAGGAAAAGCTCCGTTTCATTGGGTAATGGTACTTTTATTGGGATTAGGCATGGCACCGACTTTTACCCATCTTGAGCAATATCCGGTTTTTATGGATGTACAAGATACAGTGGGCATTGATTGGTTAATGCGTATTACCCAACAAAACATTCCCGCAACCCAAGCGGGTGTCCAAAAAATTCCTCAATTTGTTTGGCTTGATATTGATGATGAGACTCATAGACAGTGGGGAGAACCTTTATTCACGCCCCGTAACCGCATACAACGACTTATTGATGCGGCGGTTAAGGCTGAGGCGCGTTTGATTATTGTCGATATTGACGTAAGCCGCCAGACACCGATTGAGGGACTTCAATCAAGGTATAAGGATCTCAAACTTCATCCTTATGATGAGGAATTAGCCAATTACTTGGCTGAATATCCCGCCTATTGCCAAACACATCCTCATTGCCCATCCATTATTCTTGCGCGTACTTTTTTGAATGTGCAAAATGACAGTTCAACTCCACCACCGTATTATCAACCTCGCTTGGCTTTTGAAAAATTGGAACAGGCAGTTGCAAATTCTAAGGGCTATATTCAATGGGCTTCGCCACGATTTCATAAATCCCGCGATCAGGTGGTACGACGACACTCCCATTGGAAAGCCATTTGTACTGATGAGCAACCGGGCGTGATTGCCTCAATTGGAGTAACAGCAACTGCACTCCTTAATAGTGATACACCCAAACAGGCTCAAGATACCATTAATCAAGGTTTAGTTTCTTTAAAACCCCAAAATTGCACTGAGACATACATCCAATCCAAACCGCCACCAGAAAATATCGAAATTGGCTCCCTAAAACTAAGTACCAATCCTTATAGTGTGCGTCAACGAATTGTCTTTAGTATGCCTTGGTTAATAAGAAGCGAAGATACGGGAAAACTTGAACTGCTCAACTGGTTGCCTAATGAGATAGGGTTTCCCATTGTGACAAGATTGTCGGCGTTGCATTTTTCGGAAACAGCGGAAACAGATGTGCCTGTTGCCCATTTGGAAGATCATGTTAAAAAAGGTATCGTTATCATCGGTGGTAGTTATCGTGAAGGGCGTGATGATCATAAAACGCCATTAGGCTCAATGCCGGGCGCATTGGTTATTATTAACGCAACGCATTCTTTGTTGCATTACCAACAAATCGAACCATTGCCAAATGAGGTTAAATGGTTAATCATAGCCACACTCATTTTAGTCATGACGATGATTTTTCTTTGCGTAGCCTCATTTTGGCTGGCACAGATGCTTAATTTGCTAATTATTATCGGCATGATGTTTATTAGTGTTATCCTATTTCGGAATGCTGGCTTGTGGTTAGATTTTGCCACACCTTTGATATTTGTCCAATTATATCAAGTCGCGGTTTTTTTTGCTTTATTCATATTATGCGCGTTATTATCTGTCTGGCGAGGAGTACAATGGTTGTTTAACCGGCTATATTCTTTCGTCACTCGTTTTAAATTTAGTATGATTCAAAAATGACAATAAAATGAAGTCCAAACCTGAAGGTTTGGACTCCAGCGTCATTGCTTTAAATTTCCACTTCGTCAATAGGAGAATATTTATGTCTGTATACTTTAAGAAGAACCCTGCCAATTTTCTTAATGTTCTATTTTTAGTCACCTTGACTTTTGCCTTTAATACAACCGCATCCGCAGAATTGGTAAAAAGGGCGGCGGTGGTAGAAGCTGTCAATGGGGGTTCATCCATATCGGTTTTTTACGTGTTACGTGGTGAAGAAAAACTGAAAGTATTTCCAACCAGGGTTTTGCAAGACGGTGACACGTTATGGATAACACAGTCCCAAAATCAATTCCTGAAAGAAAAACAGAACTACGTCACCCTGACATTCGGTGGTGGTTATTCTGAAACAGTGACTTACAAAAAATCACCTTACCTGGTAAAAAAGCGCGATACAGCACCCTCAATACCAGAAAACGTTATCGCTGAAACCGAATCCTGGTTTAGCAGCCTATTCAAGCACTACATTGAATCGGTAGCTGCTATCGTCAGAAAAGATGAAGTATTTCCTCTTTCCTTGCCATTGTTGACAAAACACTCAGCCAAAATGGTAGTGGGAGAACATAAGTTGCATTTAGCGTGGCAAGGGGGAAACTCACCTTATTCGGTGCAAGTCTTTCAAGGAAAGGCTAAAAAAGCGTTTTTGATGGAGGAGATGAGTTATTCTAAGCGAGCGCAGTTTAAAAAACAAACGTTAAATGCGGGACATTATCGGGTTGTGGTTGATGATGCCTATGGGCAAACCATTGAAGGAAAGTTTCAAGTGGTAGAAAGTTTGCCTTTGACATTGAAACAAGTTGAACAAGAAATGAAGGCAAGCACAATGTCTGAACCGGCTAAAAAAACTTTGTTTGCGGCTTGGTTAGCACAACAAGAACAAGGCGCGTGGAAATTCGAGACATATCAGCGGATAGCGGGAATAGCAAAGGAATATCAGCCTGCGTTGTTGGTTAGGAAAGAATTGGAAAAATATCGCTAAAAGTAGTGCCATAATATATCCGATTTTTATTATGATAGTGATATATTTTGAACGTTCAAGTTTTCGGATTATGAGAATATACTAAAAACGTTAGCCATACCTGCCAGGTTTTTAAAACCTGGCAGGTATTAAATCCGAAAATTTGAACGTTTGGAGTATATATCCAAAAATTCACTATCTATCCTATTGTAATAACTTAATTTTTTTAAAAGATGAGGAGAATTATAATGGAAACCGTTGTACTTGGAAATCAAGGGCAATTGGTATTACCCCAAATGATTAGAGATATATACCAATGGCGTGCAGGAACAAAGTTTTTTTTATGGGATACCGGAAAGGGAGTTATGATTAAACCGGTTTCACCATTTCCAGTGTCTCAACTTGAATCATCAGATATGCCTTCCGTTTACCAAGGAACACCACTAAGTCTTTCTGACATGGAAAAGGCTATTGACATTGAAGCGGGGAAACATAAATGATTGGTTCGGTATTTCAATCATCTCTATCACAGGACTTTTACAAAAATCTCGTTTTTCAAATTCTAATGACAATTATCTTCCAAAAGAGATGATACCTGTCTTTCTTATCCCGCATATTTATCAATATAAAAAAATGAGATAATGTTTTTTTTCGGTTTATGTGGTCGTTCATCGGTTATTCCAGAGCAAGTTTTTTAACGTATTTGCTAGAAGATGAGTATACCAAGTGGTATCACTCTTGAATTGAGTACAACGAATTACGTGGATAAACGAATTAAACACCCATTACCCTGCGTGTTTTTCATTGATTAATAATCCCATAGCGAACTTATCAAAGTGACAATTTTTCAAACAAAGCTATCCACGTCTTATAGATAATCAAGAATCGTTATGCCTTATTCGTTTATCCACGTAATTCGTTGTACTTAACAGTTAAAATAGGAATGTACCCATTATTCAAATAAGGAATTATGTTATGAAACAAATAATTATATTGTTTGCTATGGCATTGCTAGTTAGTGGTTGTCAGTCTCCTCCGATAACAGAACCAGATATAGTAATTGCTAGTGGTAATACTGGGAGAATATTCTCTTCCAACAGAATTGTACAATGTGGTGATTACAACAGCCTACAAAAGGCTTTGGTGATAGGCAACAGTGACTATGAATATAACCCACTTAGCAATCCAGTTAACGATGCTAGAGATATGGCTCATGTGCTAAAAGAACTTGGCTTTGATGTCACTCTCGGAACCAATTTAACTCTTCCAGAAATGGAAGATGTTATCCATAATTTTAAGATACGTTTGTCCTACAACACAGATAAAGAGGAAAATATGGGACTCTTCTATTTTTCTGGACATGGTGCTTCGCTCCATGGCAAAAATTATCTGATTCCCATTAATAATGGCGATATCAGAAATGAACATGGTTTGAGGCACAAAGCCTTAGATATTCGGCTGGTTGTAGAATTAATGAAAAGGAGTAATAAAAACGGTCAAAATATCATTGCTTTAGATGCTTCTCGTGATAATCCTTATCCAAATTCAATACGTGGTGGACTAAATCTTCGTGATTTGAAAAGACTGAGAAGTGGCAATATATTCATTTCATCTGATAGTTTTGAAGATAAAGTAGCAGATAGTAGTGATGAACGTAACAGTTTATACACCGAGTACTTGCTTATGGCCTTGCATGAAACCGAAATGAGAGAATATTCACACTTGGAAGACGTATTTATATATGCAGAACATCGGGTAAGAGAAGAGTTTTATCGACGACAAACCGAACGCTGTACAAAACTAAAAGTTATGTCTAGCCAAAAAAACAACGATGTTAGCTTAACCGAATTTGAATGTCGTCGCATAAAAGAAGCCGAATTTCAACAGATACGCTTTACAAAAGAGAAACAAGATATCACGACAATTGAACGTTATCCCACAATTGAATGTAGCGATCAAGTCAACTTGGGCCAAACATTTCCTGTTCAAATCTCACTAATTGAAACAGAAAACTTGGACACATTGCCAGTGAAAATTATGCCAACTCCTGATCCTCAAGTAAAAGCAAAGGTAACAAAAAATGGAGGATTGTCAGTTTCTTTGCCTACTCAAGAGAATTGGGAAATTGAAGTGATACTTTCTGCTCCAGCGTTTACAGTTCATGGTTCAGAGGTTAAAAAGATTATTTTGCCTCGTTACGGTGATTCCGGTGTAGCTCTTTTTCGTTTAACTCCTAAACCCATTCAAACACAAAAACAAGTACAACAACTTCGTGCTACACTATGGCATAAAGGAATGTATCTGGCTAGAATTGTGCACGAGATTACTGTCAAAAATAAACCACAAAAATCCATTCCAATTCCAAGTAATGGTTTAAAAATTTTTCAATTTGCTCGTTCTCCATACCTTCCAGAAATGCTAGAAGAATACGAAAAAGATGAAAAAATAGAGTTCTATCTTGGCTTACAATCTCCCGATGTGACGATTTACCTTGATCATAAAATTTCAAGAATATCTATTCATTCCAATGAATTAATACGTCTTACTGGTTCCGTGTCGAAAGTTGATGGATTATCCAAATGGCTTAATGATAACTACGATGAGTTCACTCGTGCCAGCCAAAATATTACGAGAAGCACCATCATTCAAGGTAGCACATCACAGTTAAAAGTAGACCAAAACATCGCACTAATGAAAGGTTTTGGTCGTCAACTCTATGATAAATTTGCGCCCCCAGAGTTTAAAAAGGTATTTTGGGCATTGAAAGATAAACTTGGTAGCCAATTTGATACCATCCACATTTTTACTGATGATCCGATAATCCCTTGGGAATTGATGATACCACGCCGTGGCAATGAGGAATTGAACTTTTTAGGCATTGACTTTAAAATAGCACGTTGGCATATCAACCATGATCAGGAAAAGGAGTTAGCTCGTCCGTCACAATTTCTTAACATGCAAAAACTGTTAGCCATTGTTCCAAAATATCCAGACGATAATTTAGCGTTTGCCGGTAACGAGTTAGAAGTGCTAAAGGAAATGACTGGTTTTCGTCGTGTTTTAGGACATTACGCTGCTTTAAGCAAATTGTTCAAAACAGCTATCACTAACAACAGCATCATTCATTTTTCTGGACACGGCATAGTCCAAAAAACCAGACACGGTTTAGCCAAATACGCGATTAAACTTGAAGACGGCATACTTGACTTAATGACATGGCGGGGTTTGATTTCTCGCCGTCATCAAACGCATCCGTTCTTTTTCTTCAATGCCTGTGATGTCGGGCAAGCACATCATGTTGCTAATTTTGTTGATGGTTGGGCTCCGGCAGTGTTGGAAGCGGGAGCAAGTGGCTATATTGGTGGTTTATGGCCTTTGGTGAATAAAGGCGCAACGGAATTTGCGGAACTGTTTTATCAACAACTAGAAAAAACTTTGAAGGCAAAACAACCCGCTAATGTCGCCGATTTATTGCGGAAAACGCGGCAACACTTTTATGACAATGGCGATCCCACATTTTTGGGTTATGTGTATTATGGCGATCCGCATTTTCAATTGGTGAGAAAATAAAAACTTATGAATAATCCACCGCATATACCACTGTTAGAAAATGGTGACAAGCTTACCAGTAATATTGTATACTGAAAATTTTTCAGTAGTGATATTTGGAGTTCAAAGCTTTAACTTTGTGCGAAAACCGGCAAAGCTTCGTTTTGAACTCCGTCACTTTTACCTTTATTTTTTATTAAACCAGGAGATATTATGATTACTCCGATTCAGGAGTTTTTTCGTGAATTTGTTAAACTTGAGGCATTCAGTGGTATTTTATTATTAGTGGCTGCAGTGCTTGCTTTACTAGTCACTAATTTAGGAGGAGAGCATTTTTATTCGGCACTACTCCATACGTCTATTCCAATTAGCGTATTGAATATTGAGATAAAATCCTTGGAATTTTGGATTAATGATGGCCTCATGGCTATCTTTTTCTTTATAATCGGGCTTGAGTTGAAACGTGAAATGCTTGATGGTCAATTGTCAAGTTTTTCTCAAATGCTATTACCAACAATCGCCGCTGTGGGTGGTATGGTAGTACCAGCTTTGTTTTACGTGGCCTTTAATTGGAATGATCCTATAACAATGAATGGGTGGGCAATTTCCTCAGCGACTGATATTGCTTTTTCATTGGGTGTGTTGGCATTGTTAAGTACTCGTATCCCCTTATCTTTAAAAATTTTCTTAACAGCCTTGGCTATTATTGATGACTTAGGGGCCATTCTTATTATTGCATTCTTTTATTCTGGACATGATTTGCATTTGAGTTATTTAGCATTTGCAGCAGCATTACTCGCAATACCAGTCATCTTATTCCATTGGAAAGGAATAACAAATCTCACGCTTTATCTGATTGTTGGTTTATTTGTCTGGTTTTGTGTTCTTAAGTCGGGCATACACGCAACCATCGCTGGCGTTGCTATGGCATTTTTCATTCCAAATGTCACAAATAGTCAGGGTTATAATCCTTTACATCATCTGGAACATCTCTTACACCCTTGGGTCGCTTATGCGATTTTGCCTATATTTGCGTTTGCTAATGCCGGCGTTTCTTTTGAAGGGATGTCTCTAAGTATTCTTTGGGAACCCGTGCCTTTAGGCATAATACTCGGCTTATTTGTGGGTAAACAAGTGGGTGTACTTGGATTTACTTGGCTAATCGTTAAATTAGGTTTCGCAGAATTGCCCGATAAAGCCACTTGGTGGACAGTATATGGTGTTGCTATCCTGTGTGGTATCGGCTTTACCATGAGTTTGTTTATAGGTGCTTTGGCATTTACTGAAGCTGAATATATGGATCAAGTCCGTTTAGGTGTCTTGTTAGGATCATTTGTTTCTGCTATCGTTGGTTATTTAATTTTACTTATCGCAACGGCTAAGACTAGACCTATTGAAGAGTAATTTAACTGGGTGATCTCCACACAGTGAAGTTACTTCGTTTCCAACGCTCCAGCGTTGGAACCAGAAAAAAAATTATTAAGGAATGAGGATTTAATAACTTCCAAAACTTGAATGTCCAAACCTGCCAGGTTTTTAAAACCTGGCAGGTTTAATTTCGGGTTTTATTAAATCCTCATTCCTAAGATTTGTTTCGTGAAACAATTTTAGCAGGTACACCAACAGCAATTGAATTAGCAGGTACATCACGAATAACGACGGCATTGGCACCAATAGCGACATCATCACCAATGTGTATTGGGCCTAATAATTTAGCACCAACCCCAATATCGACACGATTACCAATAGTGGGAGAGCCTCGAATATCAGTATTTTTTAAGCCAACCGTTACCCCATTGCGAATAACCACATCATCACCAAAAGTCGCGTCACCACTAACAACGATATTGCCAAAATGTTCAATAGTAAAACGTCTCCCCACTTTGGCTTCACAAGGGAGTTCAATGCCTGTTATAATTTGAATAAAAAGGAATAACAATTTGTATAAAAAAGAAAAGGGCAAACGTATCCATCTTGTTTTAATCGTATAACGCCATTGTCCAAAGCGATATATAACCATCACCCATAATCCTTGTCGGGTAATATCATGTTGGTAGGTTTGCCAATCTTCACGAATATTTTCAAACACGAGATTTTCTCTTTCGATTAGCTTTGTTTTTTTGGATTAACTGGAGTAGAGACACACGGCTGTGTGTCTCTACTTATATTCAATTAAACGACGACGTTGTCCTCGCCAACGATGGTAATAATAAGACAACTGCCCCAGTGCGACAGGTATGTGCTGAAATTGTGAGTGTAAACCATATAGAAATAAGGTAATAATATCTGTTGATTTCCAACGTGCTTTAATCGCAGTACGCACACTCAACAATAAAAACAATGCCACACTTAAAAGCAAAGGGGTTAGCGATTTCAACAATAACGTCATAATCAAGCCAACCATAAAAATGCCCACTAACGTGCTGGCATGAAAAAAATTTTTACGGGATTCACGTTGCCATAATGGAGTAGTCGTATTGCGTAAAAGTGTAGATACTTCAGCATAAGCATGTCCAGTACGGATGGTGCGTTGCCAATATTGATGCCAGTGACTAATGGCTAAATCATGTAAAGTCATCGGGCAATCTAAATGGCGTATGATATAACCACAGGCACGAATCCGTTGACATATTTCAGGGTCTTCACCAGCAATTAATTTTGGATCATAGCCATCTACTTTTTCTAGTACGCTATAACGCATCAAAACAATACCCCCACAAAAATCAGAAATTCCTACTGGACTTATCCAATCAAGATCAAGAACACGGTGATAAATAGAATTATTAGGATAAAGTTCACGGTTATGTCCACACACCGCAGCAACTTTAGGCGCATCAAAATACGGTAATGCGGTTTTCACAAAATCACGATTAAGGATCGTATCACCATCAAGAAATAATACCACTGGTGCCGCAGCCGCTCGCCATCCTGCATTACGACCAATGGCAGCAGCCGGACGTTCAGGATGCACAACCAGCACACGCACACCAAGTGCTTCAACACGTTCAGGACTTCCATCGCTAGAATCAGAATCTACATAAATAATCTCCATATTTTCTGGTGGATCATTTATCGCTTGAACTGAACGAATACATGCAATTAAACGTTGTCCTTCATTACGTCCTATGATAACCACTGATAATTGCGGTTTTTTCATTTTATTATATTTTTAAGTTATAATACCTTCGCCAATTTGATGGTTTTTTCGGGAATGGAGTAAGCAGATTTCCTGAAACCTAAGTGATTGTCTCGGAATACGTTTTTGCGTGCAAAAATTTTTACCTCGACAGAGGTTTCGGGAAATCGTTCCTCATTCCAGAAACAACAAATTTTGAGATTGGCAAAGATATTGAAGTTAGGAACAAGATTTTAAATTTAAACATCAAACCAATACCTTCGTCAATTAGATAGTTGGATAGTTATTTCGTTCATGGAGCTTTGCTACTTTCCCGAAACAACAAATTTTGGTATTGGCTAAGGTATTACAAACCTGACAGGTTTTTAAAACCTGTCAGGTTTAATGGCCTTATTTAATTCTCATTTCTTAGTGCCAGAGAAATCGCTTAATCCATCCGCGTTGTAATTTCTCACCTGTTTCATATTCTTTAAGAAGATCAGCAAAATAACCACCACCACGAAATACCTTAACCCGATTAAGTATCGCGCCTATAACAGGGGGATTTAAACGTTCCAGTAAATGTGCAGATCGTTTAAGTTCACCCGGGGTAACCTGTTCTGCTTCAACCACTAATAATATAGCACCTGCAATTTCGCCTAACAATTCCGCATCGGCAGACAATAAGAGTGGCGGCATATCAACCAGTATCAAATCATAATGTGCATTGAGTTGCTTAAGAAGAGGGCGCAACTTACCATAAGTAGCTATGTGGCGTTTTGGAGTATCACCAGTCGGTAAACGATCCGGTAACTCTGCGACTGCCGGCACGATGAACATTTCAGGTGATAAAGACTCGTAGTCGTTTGGACTCAATAAAGCAGTTAAACCATGAGAGGGCGTTACTCCTCCCGTATAACGAATGTCCTGTTTAAATGCATTGAGTTCCACTGCCAAAGTACGTACACCCAATTCACTTAAAATGTGTGCCAATTCTAAAGTAAGTGTTGTAGTGCCACCACCTGCTTTAACCGATGTTAAAACAAAACAATTTGTTTCATGAGTATGCCAGTCTCGTTCCAATGCTAATGCCATACGACGAAGACAATCTATAGCAAGTTGTTCTGTACCGTTATCGTGGCGATCCAAAATCCAAGCCATCGGCGCAAAACCAAGAATTTTATGCACTTCTCCCGGGGTATGCAAACGCCGATCTAACATATCTATTGCAATTGGTACAGCTATTGCCAAACCAAATGCAATAATTATAAAAACAAAAACAATTTTTTTTCGTCCCCCACTGGGAGGAAATGTTTTAGCAGGCGTATGCAAACGTACAAAACCGGGGGCGGTTGCTTCGAGCGTTAAATGACCAATCTTATCATCAATTTTATTTAATAGTTGGTAAACACGCTCAATTTCCTTGTTAAGCAATAAAGCTTCATTATAATTGGTTGCATAATGTTTGGCTTGTGTACGTTGATCCTCCAACTCAATAGCTAATGCTTGTTCAATACGTTGTGCTTGATAGATATCAGATTTTGCTTTTTCCAACAAACGCGCACGGATTTCATTAAACAGTTTTTGAGTTGCTTGTTTAATATCATGATCGATGACGGCAATTTCTTTTTGAACGCGACGTTTAGTTGGATGCTTTGAGGTTAATCCTAAAGTCTTGATCAATAAATTTGTACGCTGTTCAACTAATCTTCTTTTAAAATTAGTCAGTACAGAATCTTCTGCAACCATTTCATTGGCTAACGTATCTAATCTTGTTATTCCTTTTTCGTGTTGTTTTTTCATCAATGCTATGAAACGAGCTTCTGCTTCAACACGTTGGCGACGATCAAGGATGAAAGCTTTTGTCGTATCAATTAAAATATTATCATAAGGATTTAAGCTATTTTCTTTAAAAGTAGTTACACCCAATTCTTGAGCAATTTCAATACGACGTTTTCGTCGTTCTGAAATAAAAAGCGATAATTCATCCCAACGTTTTTGCAATACGTCAATTCGACCAGAACTATCAAAAATAACCTCTTTTTGAGTTTTTTTCAAAAAACTTTTTATAATTGCACTCAGTATCTTGTCTAATCCAAATTCATCATGAGGTTTAGAATTGGTAGTCAGTGTGGCACTAATAAATGGACTGCCACGGTTATTAGAAGCGGAAAGTGCTAGATTTAAACGTATTAAAGCTTCTTTTTTCGTCTCATCTGGAAGTGACCAAGCCATCCACACTTCATGTATGTTCAAAACCTCTTCTAATACATCGTGACGTTTTATCATACTGGTTTGTTGTTTGATATATAATAGATAATCTTGACGGTTTAAATTCATTCCCTTTTCAGATTCAAGAATAGAAACAAACTTAGGTGATACTAATACCACCGATATCGCAACATAAGTCACTTTCCCTATTTTTAAAGCCACAGGAAAACCGATAGCACTAATGACAATGAATATAATAAATGCCAAAAACTTATGCTTTAAAAGACTGACCAGAGGCTTAAATCGGCCAGTTGGGATAGACTGTTCTTCAGTGGACGAGGAGGTAGAGATTGTGGAGGGCATGTATGTCAGTGCCAGTTATTATCGTTTGGAGGTTAAAGTTTTTGCGCGCAAAAACTTTAACCTCCAAATTGGTTTTTAGATATCTTGAGTATAAGTCTTTAGGTATTTATACTTCAATTGTTCAAGTTTTTGGATTTTTGAACAACTGAAAATCGGACGGTTACTGATTTAAGAAACACCCATAGCCAGCTTTTCAAAACCTTTTAGTTCTTAAATCCGAAAACTTGAATATTTGGAGTATACTTACAATTTACTCACTGATGTTACGCACTGCACTTCCAAAAGTGAATATAGGAGTGCAAAATTTATTTTGCGAGGAGTTGCACTCTAGTTGGCAAAATAAATTTTGCACTCCTGTTTGGAAGCTATCTGCGTAACATCAGTTACTCAAAGCCAGAATTTGCCGCTTTTTCCGCCTCAATTGCTGCTTTTTCCGCCTCAATTTTTGCTTCAAGGGCTGCTTTTTCTGCCTCAATGGCAGCCTTATCTGCTCTCAAATCTTCTTCTTCTTTATCAAGTCGACGACGTTGAGTATCAGCACGAATTGATTCTATATCCGAATAAATGTTTAGCATCGTTGTAAAAGGATTTAGAATCTGTATCGCATAGTTAATTTTAGCAATGGTATTCGTTGGCACATAAATAATATCACCTTCTTGGAGAGCCACATTCATTTTTTCATTAGGTGTTATTAAATCGTCCAGTGCGAGAGATTGATTAATACCTTCTTTAGGTCGAATCACATTTATTTTACTGGGGGCTGCATCTCTTGTTGGTCCACCTGCTTTTGCCAATATTTCTAGGAAAGACATATTCGGAGTTAAACGGAAAGCACCTGGACTTCTAACTTCACCGAGGACATATACTAATTTTTCTTCTATTTCAGGTACATAAACAATATCATTGCGTTGCAAATTGAGATTCAAAGATAAATCCTTGCCTGTGAGCAACGGTTCTAATTCAATCCATACAACTTGATCACGTCCTCGAAATACGGCACAGTGAGTAAATGGTAAACTTTGTGCGCCTTCTAAGCCAGAAGCCTCGGAAAACCCGCCTGCCAATGAGATAGCTTCAAGTAAAGTGGGTGTTGTCATCCCAAAGGGCACTTCACCCGGATGAGCTACCCTACCTAATACCAATACTCTATTAGAGGCATAATTGTCTATTCGTACTGCAACAGATAAATCTATATAAAACAGTGAAAGTTTAGTAGTGATAATTTGTGCCGCTTGTTCACGGGATAATTGAGTCATCTGAAGTGGGCCAACCAATGGTAAAGTAATTCTACCATCAGGGCCTATCACATGTTTTCCAGAGAGTTCTGGATATCCCCATACTTCTACAGTGATTCCATCACCTGTACCCAAGAGATAATTTTCTTCATCTTTAACCACTTTTTGAAATTTTGCCAGTGAATCTGGTTTCGTGACTGTAATTTCCTCGCGTGTGACAGGTTGCAGAAATGTCTCTGGCAAATGAATAACAGATGGTGAACAAGCCATTATAAATCCCATTAACACGCCTAGTTTAATCGGTAAAGAAAGGTACAAAGAATATTTGTGTAAGGTAGTAAGCCTATTAACAAGGGTGACAAGCAAACAACGATTAAGCATTTAAAGTTATTGTAAGTAATGTTTTGTCTAAGAACGTGTGTGAAAAAAAGAGGGACTAGAGCCACTCCATCCAACGTACCAAACTCAACAAGTTATAATCCGTCAGGGTTTGGAACGATTAGCATGAATGCTTTAGCTCCATGCTGTTCACATAGGTTCTAAAGAGTTAAGTTATTTTTCCTTGGATACTAATAACTGAGTACAATGGATGATGGCAGCAGTCTCATCCGTATAAATACTGAAAATTTCTTGTAAGCGTATTAATTCTATTGAGGTACGCACAAACGGTGTTGGGTTAAGCAACACCACCACACCATGGCATTGTTGGACTGCTTTAAGTGCTGAAACAAACACTGAAAGACCTTGTGCATCAATAAAATCCAGAAAATTTAGATCAAGAATTATATAAGGTGAATGTGTTTCAATAATATTTTTGATTTGCCGTCTAGTGGAGGATACTTCAACACCAATTAAATTGCCTTTAAGTGTTACGATGTTTATACCTTTAACTGAATGACAAGTCAACTCCATACTTTGTACCTTTAGCAAGTAAGATTGAATATTTTACATTTTTCAAAAATAATTTTGTGATTGATCTTTATGGATATCTCTTGAACTTAACTTTTTACCGCACTCTACATTATTTCAATGGATAATGATAAGAATACGTATATGATAA
>JAUCGK010000115.1 GCA_030378085.1 Candidatus Parabeggiatoa sp. HSG14 | reverse complement strand
GATGTTTGGTTCCACCCGTGTACGGGGGGTTAGGGGGGTATCCCCAAAATCTGTTACAATCAGCAAAATTTCATTTTGCACTACTCTGGTATTCACTTTTGAAGTACAGTGCGTAACATCAGTTAATCAATAAAGAGATTGAGAAGCAGAAGGGTTATCCACAAAATTCCAAGGTTTCAAGTAGCGGGTAAAAAACTGAACAGATTCTTGCCAATACTGCAACAGTGCGACTTGACTAAAATCGTGACCTTCTCCCGGGAGAATATTGAGCTTGATGGGTTGCTCCCAGCCATGTTGTGAGTCAATACGTTTTTGTAATTCATAAGCTTGTTCAACAGGCGTATCTATATCCTTTTCTCCTTGAAATAATAAAACCGGAATCTTTACTTGATCAGGCGTAAATTTATGGACTGGGGACTGTTCCTTCGCTCGCTTGGCAAAATCTTTCACATAACCACCTACTAAGCGATGATCATAGTAACGTACTTCAGTTTGAGTTTGCTGAATTTCCCAATTGCTAATAATTCCCCCTCCGCACAAACACTTAAAGGGGTGTTGCTGTAAAATTGCTATTTGCAGGATAAGATATCCGCCCCAACTATATCCCCAAGCACCAAGTTTGTCTTTATTTACCGATGGATGATCCGCTAGTAATTTGGCTGCATGAATGACATCATCACGATCAGCGATGCCCAAGTTTTCTGCCAGTCCCGCTGCCATATGAGCAACACCTTGACCACTACTGGCTCGATAATTGACTGATGCCACTGCAAAACCCTGCTTTACCAATAACTCAATTGAGTTGTAATCGTAGTAACGACTCAAATTAGAGATTGGGCCACCTTTAATCCAAACAATCCCTGGAAATCCTTCCTGTGGTGGTTCAGTATTAGGTAGGTAAATTTGTACATAAGGACAAAGTCTGTCTTCAGTAGAAAATTCCTTCAATTCTAATAAACTCGATCCACGGTGATGACTGCAAACAGCTAGATTAGTTCTACTATCAAACTCAAGATTTACTTTCACCAATATAGGAGGTTGGAAAGCCTTCTCTTCACACAAAAATACCTCAGAACCAACCTTAACAATAGGAGTTTCTAACGCATTTTGTTCTTTTGTGACAGGTTGTTTTTGTCCAATCCGATCAATTAACCAAATTGTCTCTCTTCCTAATCCTACTTCATTACTGGCCAGTAGATAACCTTCAGGCTGTACTAATAACTGAGTATCATCAAAATTTCCAGGGTTTATTTGTTTAGCCTGACTGTGGGATAGTTGACCCACTTGATATGGAAAACGATGCCATTTAGCAAATCCGGTATTGTTGCAACGCACTAATAATGGCAAAGATTCATCATTTTTATCCCACGCAACTCGAATGGGGGCATAAATAGCATCATTGTCTAGAGGTGAGTTACTTGGTGAGTTGATTTGTAGAGGCGTTTCCTCTATAACATAAACTTCTGACCATTGCCCCCAGTTAATACCTACTGCAAGACACCTTGCCGATGAATCAAGTGGCGTAAAGCTTTCAATTCGTCCCCCTTTGACATAGCATTTCGTTTCAACAGTGCTTTGCTTAATGGCTACACATAGCAACATTGGGTAATGTTGGGGTTTTCCTAAACAATCATTGATATCAGATGTAGCAGTCTCATCATTACTCAGAAACAGTAGAGAATTATTATCTTCAGAAAATACGATAGGAGAAGATGCCTCGTTAATTCTATGTTGCGTAAACTCTTGAAAGTCTCCGGTGGGAAATTTTACTTTTCCTCGGTATATTTGCTTAACAAATTTGTCAGTGTAGTTGAGCAACCATATTCCACAATCAGGTTTATGTTTACTTTCGACAGCAAAAGCAATTTGTTGTCCATTGGGTGTCCATATCGGCGCACTTAACTGATAATTATGCCCCGATTGTCCAAAAAAATTTCCTGGCAAGATGGGTTCAGGGAGTTTTCCTGAAAATGTTAACAAATATAGGTTGGTTTGTTTTCCTACACGGTGACACGCCAACCAAACGTCTTTTTGTTGGGGAGATGGGGTAAATCCATACCATTCCTCTTCTACCAACAATTCACTCCACGAAAATGGAGTTTGGAAAGCACTTTTAAAATGTGATGTTATGCTGTTCATTGGAAGTTGTCTTACTATTTGTCCTTCTATTTGTCCTTTAATTTACAGTAGTCTTTGTCGTAGCATTAGTTTTTACACACTTAAACTTTTTTAAGAACAAATACATGGTTTTCTTGGTTTTCATATTCCTTACGGCTGATGAGCTTGTTCTTACACCAAATTGAGCGAGGGCTAAAGTAGTCGCTTTCTGTTATGGATAGGTTGGCATCTAAACCTCGCTCTTTTCTGCTTTTTTCCCATAAAGTAAGAATACCGGCTAAAGTATCAATATCAAAGTAAAGAAAAGAGCAATCAGATTCCATCTCAGCAAGACAATCACTCAATTTTTGAACATAGCCACCCGGAGAACGTCTTGCGCCTACAGCAAACTGTCTATTGCGCTCAACTATCTGCTCTAGTCGCCCTCCCTTTTTTACTGATTTTTGCTCCAAGTCAAGCTCACAATCATAAATGTACTGAATAAAAGGGGACATATTAATTCCCCACACCTCACCGCCAACTGTTAGAGCGGCTTCTGCCAAATCTAAAAAGCGAAGAAAATTGTTAGGGCTTCCAAATTGAAGTACTTGCCGAGCTATCATCATATCTACACTAGACTCCATCGGGATGTTTTCGTTAATTTTAGTGTCTAGTACTGCTGCTACTGATGGCTGTTTAACCAATGTTTTATCCCACCAGTCTTTTTTGATATGTAGCGTTCTTACTCTTTCATCCTTGCCAATGACCCTAGCAGATTTCCTAACCGTTTCGAGGTGTTCTGAGTAGATGTCGGCAGCATATACCAACTCAGCACCATTCTCAAGAGATGGACGAGTTATGCGTTCTCCGTTTCCCGAACCAATCTCGAAAACAACCTTGTTGTTGGTTGCTTTCACGAATTCTTCTGTAACATGCTCAGAGGGCATCACCCAACCCAGTTCCGTGTTTCCTGGCCCTAAAAGTTTTTGATGTCCTGCCTCTTCAATGGTATCTCCAATTCGTTGCTCATATTCACCAAATCTAGGGTGGTGGATAACTATCCTTTTTATAGACATATAATCTTCTCTGTTGTTTGACACATTTACAAAAAAATTGGGGAGAGTAACAGGACTCGAACCCGCGCCATCTGGAACCACAATCCAGTGCTCTACCAACTGATCTATACTCTCCATTGGCATTATAACTCACTAAGATTGGGTTTCCTCAGTGATCTTACGATAGATCAAACAATGATTCATGTAGGCAACGATTTGCCTGCTTGTTGATCTCATCACAAAAGGTATGCCGTCTACTTCTTGTACCTGTTGCCATTTGCTATTATGGCTAAAAAATTCTGCCATATCAGTAATCCAATACTCGCGTGTTATGGGGCTATTTTCCCAGTCATAAGGATCTGTAATAATTAAATACCCACCACTCTTGAGAACACGAAATATTTGTTCAATAACTTTAGTTGGGTTTGGAACTCGATCAATCACATTTAAGCACAAGACAAGATCAAATGCGCCTTCTTGTAAAGCAAGCTGTTGTGCATCGCCCACCATAAAATCACAATTATCAACAGTCCAGTCTAGTCCGATCTTGGCACTCGTTGTTTTTCCACCCACTAAATTGAGTTTGATAGGAATTTGACTCTGTTGTGAATTGGCTAGCTTTGTGGCTTCTTCAATCATAAAGGCACTACTATCTAACCCAATTGCGTAGTCAACATCATCAAAACGAGCCATTTCAGTAGTCATGCGGCCCAATCCGCAACCAATGTCTAGAACAGTGGTATTGGGTGTTACCAGTTTTTCTTGACGAACCAATTCAAGTAGACTCTGGTAAAAATCTTCAGTCAGATTTTGTTTACCCATTAAATGAGTTACACTTTGATAGAAATTTTTTTCAAAAGAACGTGTAACAATTTCAGATTGTGGATAGGAAAGACGATCTTGAGATTCGCCTGTAAGAATGTAAGGAGCAAACTGCATCTCATAATAAGCCCCAATCATTTCTTCCTTTAAATAAGGATTTTCAGAAATATTACTGTGGATAAGACGGGGAATTCCACCTCTGAGCGAGTATTCTGCTCCACACCTTTTACAAATTAGGGTGAGTTCATCTCTTTGTTTTAATTCACTATCGCAATATTCACTGTCGGTGAGAGGATGAATACAACGAAGAAAGTTTAGGGTTTTTGTTTTCATATCAGTACCAATAGATAGGTGTAACTCTTTAAAAATTAAAAGCCAACACGCATGACGATTCTTGCGTGATCTAAGCCAACTTAAATCCGCCATTGAACATGAGTGGGGAGAGTAACGGGACTCGAACCCGCGCCATCTGGAGCCACAATCCAGTGCTCTACCAACTGAGCTATACTCTCCATAATCTAGTTTACGACGGTTTTATCACAACATTACGCATCAATAAACCTACAACTGAAAATCCTATTCCAATAAGCAAGATATTTAATCCAGTATGACCAATAAAAACGATTTCTGGAATAAAAATTGCCGCTATCAAAAATATGGCTGAAGTTCCACCACCCAAAATTAATGACCACCAAATACTTTCAGATGAAAATCTATAAATTTTTCTTTTATCAATTAAGTAAGCCAAAAATGGCACCAATACTCCCGCCACATAAATCGCGTAAAAAGACACAATCAGATCAATGATAGATTCACCCGTCAACGCAATACACAAAACCAAGATCGCGTTAGCCGCTGCTATAATCATCTGGTTTCGATTGGATTCAGGTAATTTCATGGAATCAAGCAAGGTTTTGTTCATTACCCGCAGCACATTACCGCCTGCTCCCAATGCCGTTACCAATAGAGACAACACAAGAATAATACCCACGGGATGCTCAACTCCACCGCCTGCCCAAGCAAGGATGAAAGGAATTGTTTCTTTCCCGTCAATACCCTCTGGCAAAATGCCTTGAACTTTGGCAGCTTCCACCATTGCCGATGGCATAAAAGCAAGCAATAGCAAAATAATTGTCGCTAATAAACAACCTTGATAGGCCGTTTTTACATTTTTGGCTTGAACAATGAATTGCTGAAAATCCATGCCAATGACTGTAAGCAAAATAGTAATCACCGGAATGCCTATCAACTGAGCGACATTGACTTGTCCTAGTGCTGGAATAAAGTCAAAGGGTGAACGTAAATAACTCAACACTCCTTGCACCGCACCGAGGGAGTAAAACAATGCTAAAGAACTCAAAATGAGCAATACCTTAAATATCCCACTGGCTTTATTCACAGGAAGCAAAGACATGATCATAATCAAGAGAGCAAGCAAAACCATACCCAAAAGTACTGGTGTGGTTTCCATTTCTATCCAGAGAAAAGAAAACAGTGCCAGAAAACTCAAAAGAAAGGCTCCCTGAAATAGCTTACTGCTTTTTCTAATTGGAAGCAGAGATATGAACATGATCAAAACAACCAAAATAACCATTCCAGGAGATGCGGGCGTACCCCATATCGTAAGGATAAAAGCACCACCAAGAATTTGAGAGGCCACGATACCAATCATCCATGCCCATGACATTACTCCCACAATAATTTTGACTTGATTACCGTAGCGATTTCCCAACAAAGTCCAAATTGGCTCATATTCGTTCCAATAAAACTTTGTTAGTACCATAATGGCTAATATCCCTAAACCCGTAGAAACAGCATAGAGGCTTCCCGCTAAGCCAAGCGTAAATGCCTCTTCACCAGTTCCTAAGAGAAAACCCATGCCATAATGTACGGATACCAGCATGGCTGCTACAGAAAATATGTTGAGTTCACGATTTTTTACAGACATTGATTATAATTTTTCCTTACTTATTTTTCCTTACTTTTTGATTGACGGGAAACAATTTAGATGAGATATTCTTTAGGGTTTCTCGCAAACCAATTGACAAGCAGAGAAATATTGAACTCGCCATAAAAATTACAATGACAAGAACATGTGATTGTTCATGATACAAAGATATTAACAGAAAAATACCGCACATTATACTCTCAAAAGAAATTAAATGGAGTATTTGTTTTTTTAATGGCACATCTTCTTTGTAAAAATAAGTAATTGCGCCAATAACAAGTATTACAAAAGCTATGATATAAATAATTGGGATAGAAAAAATATTATCTGTTTTATACAATCCCCACACACAAAATATTACCAACAAAAAATCAATGGTGGAAAAAAACTTCAACAGACAGTTTTTCTTATTGGTAGTACCCAGGCAAACGGAAGAAAATACTTTCCACCAGTTCTTAAAGAAATCAAGTTTCGGTAAGAAACCAAATTTTTCGTCGCAATTTGAGTTCGATAAACTCTTATTACTACCTGTATTTTTTCTATCATCTAAACTTGTTATAAGTGTAATGTCGTTTAGTATAAAGAGGAAGTAAACCAAAGAAAAATATAATGAAATTTTAAAGTAGTCAATGTCAATTACTTTTTTTGTTTTTGCAAAAGCCAAGTAAAGTAAAAGGAGGATTAGGATATTATAAAAAAATCTTTTCAAATAAATATATAACGAAAATTTACCAATCCCATTCCAACCATTGGATAATACATAGGTGTATATATAATCAACACAGAAATGAAACACTATACATCCTTGTAAAACAAGAACCCATTCCATCTCTGTAGATAAAGCTTTTAAGACAGAGTAAGCAATTGAACCAAGTACAGCAGGATAGAAAAGTTCAAGCATTAATATATCAAAATTTGATTTTGATTTTGGACTATTACTGTCTAGCACTTTTTATTTAACCTCAAAAAAAGAGAAAGGATAGAGGGAAGATACCACGAAAATTCAAGGTTCTTAACCCTCTTGGTGTATTATACTCCAAACGTTCAGGATTTCGGATTTAATACCTGACAGGTTTTAGAAACCTGTCAGGTATGGCTACGTTTTTAGTATATTCTCATAATCCGAAAACTTGAACGTCTGAAGTATAATCTCGTATGGTAGACAAACTCTGTTTCACTTTCTCAACCATCTCTGTGATTTTGCATGTAACAGACTCACCTTCTACCAAGTTCTTTATTTGCACGGAGTTTTCAGAAAACTCATTTTCTCCAGCAATAATAGCTATTTTGAACCCTTTTTTATTGGCATACTTTAGTTGATTGCCAAGACGTGCCTTTTCAAGATAAACTTCAGTAAGAATACCAGCATTGCGAAGTTCATTTCCCATACGCAGGTAATCACTAGCTCGGCTTTCATCCATAGAAGTCACTAGCACAGGGGCCACTGTCGCCGCACCCACTTTCAGAATACCGGCTTTCATTAAACGAGACATTAAACGAGTAAAACCAATAGATATGCCAACACCTGGTAATTTTTCATCCGTAAAATGGCTTGCTAGATCATCAAATCTGCCACCTGAACAAATACTACCAACTTGAGGATGATCCACTAGCACGGTTTCGTAAACAGTACCCGTATAATAATCAAGTCCACGAGCAATGCTTAGATCGATTTTAAAAGAATCTTCAGGAACGCCAAAATCCCGAATACCTTCAACGACAGTGGCTAACTCTTTAACGCCTTGAGAAAATTGATCGTTGATTTGGAGCATACTATTTAATTGGGTCAGCATGTCATCCGTCTTGAGTTCTTCTCCCAGAAAATCTACCACTTGCTGTGCTGTGGTTTTATCAAAATCGGTATTGTTAGTCAGTTCGCTAACGATAGCGTCTGTACCAATCTTCTCCCGTTTGTCAATGATCCGCATGACTTCATCCATTTGAGTGGTCAGGATACCTAAAGATTGAAAATAACCTTGAAGAATCTTACGGTTGTTGATTTTAATCACAAAAGGGCCAATTTTCATCTCACGAAATATTCGATAAATAATACTTGGAATTTCGGCATCATTTAACAAACTGAGAGAACCCCGACCTATGACATCAATATCACATTGATAAAATTCACGAAAACGCTCTGCTTGTGGTCGTTCACCACGCCAGACTTTTTGAATCTGGTAACGACGAAAAGGGAAGGCAAGCTGGTTTGTGTGCATAGCCACATAACGTGCCAGTGGTACAGTTAAGTCAAAATGAAGGGCAAATTCAGTATTTGGGTCTTCACCTTCTTCTGCAGCAAGACGAGAAAGTGCGTAAATCTCCTTTTCATTGCCGCCTTTTGAAGTCAACACTTCTTTGCGTTCTACAGCAGGCGTTTCAATAGGCGAAAAACCGTAAAGTTCATAACCTTTACGGATAATATCAAGCATCTTCACAAAAAGAATTTGCTCTTCTGGTAACAACTCAGGAAAACCACTGATAGGTGTCAGTTTTGTTCTAGCCATTTTCTGTTCATCCTCCTCATATTTATTGATAGTCAAGATTTAGCCTATCAATTAAGATATTAGCCGCTTCTTTACCGCCACTTACTCTTTGTCGAGGCATTGACGCATTTCGTACCTCTGTTTTACTCCATATAAATGGAAGCCCGTCAGCGACACCGCCTGTCCCAGAAATAGGGACAATATACTTTGTCGTAATTCTTTTATCCGCAGAAATATCTTCACTATCTCCAATTTCATACTCTTGTTTCTTCTTTTTTACTATGTCCTCATTTATCTTTAGCGTATGTGCTATTTCAATCAGAGTGCCAGCACCACCCGCATAGACAATAACAGCATCAAGAAACTGAGCAAATATAGGGCTTTCGTCCCCCCACTCGCTTTCACCATAATACGGTTCTACACAAATAGCTAAATCTAAAATGTCTTCACCCAGAGCATGTTTGCGCCCTCGCGAGGGGTAAATACCTATCGTTTTCAATCCGTATTTTTTAGCTTCTGTGGCAGCTGTTTTTGGTACACCCCATTTCGTCCCACCACTCAGTATAACAACATTATAATCTTTAAGTATATGGATAGCTTTTTTTATAATGTGTTCCTCTTTGGTTTGCATAACCTTTTTGTAGTTGTCCTGAAGAGTCTTGTCAGAAATACCTTCAAGGTTGTAATCAGCACCACCAGAAAAAGCAACAATCTTATTATGTGAACCAAAAATCCGCTTTATGGAATCTTTCACCTGCTCAGTATCACCCTCCCTTCCAGAGAGGGTTATCTCATTTGGATGAGTATATTCTTGAGTGTTCATAGGTTATATTTACTAATCCTAATAGGTTAGGACAAACTTGTCTTCACACTATAATGGGTTGTTTAATTTTGAAACCACAATGATAGCATCACCATTCTGACGATTAAAATTCCATTTAAGGAGTTGTTCTTCAAATTTTTCAGTGCCTTTTATTCCAACTTGATAATCACCGAGACGACCTGAGTCATAAACACTGCGACAAATACCATTATTTTTCTCAAGTTGTTTTATTTCTTCTACTTCAGCAATATGTTGAAGTAAATATTCCATTACTTCTTTTCCCTCCTTTTCGCTATACAAAACGTCAAAGGGAAATATTGTTCCAAATTGAGCATACATTTTCATAACGATGGGATTTTGAGTTCTACCACCAACCCATCCAAACTTATACTCATCTCCATATTGTTCACGGAGAAAACGAACAGCATTTTCAACCGCTCGTTTTGGTAATTTTCCGCTTGATAGTTTTCCGCGCAAATGTTTCATTATGCAGAGACTATCTTCCCAAAGCATGTAAGCTCCCTGTAAGGGAACTTCTGGTACTGAATAGATTGCATAACCCGATACATCCCCCTTTTCTTCAGTGAGTAAAGCAAGAATTGTAGATTGAGTCAAACTTTTTCTTATACCTTCAAGACTCCAACCTTTTTTTAAACCAAACCCATCCAAAAAAATTTGATGTATTCTTGTCACAAGTTTTTCATCAAATTCTTTAACATTTTTTAAAAACTGAAATTTCCATTTCATGCTCATTATCCCCAATATCATTCGCGGTCAAAATAGTCTCCTGTTTTTCAAAAAAATCCAAGTAGATTGGGTTAATAACCCAATACAATTTCTAACTCGACAACTTCAAACCCAATGCAATCTCGCAGAGCATTTATTTTATCGTTCATCAAGGTAGAACAGCCAGTTACCCAAATTGCCCCTTCACAGAATCCCTTTGTTCTGAACTGATGCCGAGAACTCTTTAAAGTGACTCGCTTTTGCACATTTTCAAAACCCAAGTCCAAGCAGGTAACAACGTGGTTTTGCCAAATTAATGTTTTTCACCAAGTCATTGAAAGCTTGCCAGATATAACTTTTCCTCTGGATATTTTGATTTAGCCATCAATATAAATTGACTTTCGCCCAATAAAGTACCCTAATGTTTAGGTGATCTCTTGAATTTTTTGGTGACAAATCTTCCAAGTACCAGAATCCTGTCTACCAAGCACTATCCTCTATCAAAAGTCCCTCAGTGCCTTCGATTTTTTCTTGCTCAAAGTTCAAAAAAACGGCCTTCATAAGGAAAACGATAATCGGATTCTAACTCTTCACTATGCGCCACATCTTTCTGTGAGCCAAATGGTGTACTGACTGAAATGTTACCGAAGACATAAACCGATTGTGGTGAGTAATAGTCATTGATTGAATATCAATGTTATATAAGTATTTGCTAAATTAATTAAATTTCTATATTCAAACTGCATTCGTAAATGGATATTTTTTGGAAGTGTTATCCTAATACAATTGTCAAAAAATTTCAACGCTATAACACTATAAAAAAACTACCTCCCTTCTTTTGCCAGTTCTAAAAAAACACTAGAACGGACTTGCCATTGCTCATTTTCTTTTTTGACAAAACCTTGTTTGTCTAATTCTTTGAGTTCTTTTGTCAAGTCAAAGATATCATCTCCTTGTACAATAGAAACAAAGGCTTTGAAGAAATTTGGCGGCCATAATTGCAAGACATTGTTGAATATGTTTTCGGCTTTATCGAAGAAAATCGCTTTGGCACTTTCAATGGGTTTTTCTTGTTGCGAGCTTCTATCAATAAAGGAATGGCTATTTGTAACAGATAAGGATGTCCTCCCGTCACTTGTTTCAGAAAATCACACTCAGCCTCATTGAAATGATATTCACTTTGAGCCAACAATTGTTCTATCTTTGATTCAGATAACGCGCCATAGAGTAGACTTGGACGGCGTGAAGAAGCCAGTGCACGTAAATTGCCCAGAAATTATTCACTTTAAAAATGACAGCTTGTTAAATTTCGTTCAAAATAAACACTTGTCATCAATTGACATTCTCTAATGTTAGCAAGTCCATTTTCCTATCAACAATGAGCCTGCGATGGTTAAGCCATTGTAATCCCATCAAAATATGAGTGAATTCATTACCACCAATCACTGGAATAGTAAATTCTTGATCATCAAAAAAAACAGTACCTGCGTAAAGATTAAATCTAACCGATCCGTTGGCAGTTTGCTTTTCTTGTTTATCAATAAAAGACCATCCTAAATCCTCTATATCTTGAGTATTCATGGCTAGCCAATCAGTGAAGCCTGTATCTAGCATCGCATCCACGGTAACGATTGAACTATCAACAGCCATTAAATTTATTTCAAAAAAAAGGTATCCTCTCTAAATTCGGAGGTAAAAAAAAACTTGACAAATAGTATACAACAAGTAGTATCATATAAACATGAATCAGACACAAATAGAAATAGTTCTACAAGAAATCATAGAAGATATAAATCGCGGAAAAGATGAAAAGGCAGTAATAGAAAGATTACTGAGCCTTGTGGAATTGCTCGCCGGTAAAAATGCAGAGCTTACAAAAACAGTTCAACAACTAAATGATGAAATAAACCGTCTCAAAGGGGAACAAGGCAAACCAGAATTTACATCATCTAAAAAAGAGGGTGACATATCATCTGAAGAAGAACGAAAAAACGCTGAACAGCGAAACCCAAAAAGCAAAAACGACCCACGAAATCGCAAACCAAAACAATCAAAAATAAAAATAGATCGCTATGAAATATGCCATGTAGATAAAAAAGAACTACCAGAAGATGCAATATTTAAAGGCCACAAAGACTATGTTGTCCAAGACATAATAATCAAGACAGAAAATGTGAAATATAGTCGCGAAGTTTACTATTCGCCATCCCAAGATAAATACTATTATGGACAATTACCGATAGAAGTTAAAGGAGAATTTGGCCCCGGCATACGTACACTGATACCAGTGCTAAAATCAGAATGTAACATGTCTGAACCGAAGATAAAAGATTTTTTAGAAAACTTTGATGTTGAAATATCTAAAGCCTACATATCATCATTGTGGACCGATAAACAAGAAATATTTCACCAAGAAAAAGATGAAATTTACTGTGCTGGTTTAGAAACCGGTAGCTACCAACAAATAGATGATACTAGTGGAAAGGTTAATGGAGTTAACCATTATGTACAAATAGTTTGCAATGATGACTATAGTGCATACTTTACAACCGCTAAAAAAGATAGGTTATCAATTATAGATGTCTTAACGAACTTTGCACCGCGTAGTTTTTTATGTAACCAAGAAGCACTGGAACTACTCACACAAATGAAGCTCCCCCAAAAGCATATTGATGTAGTTTCACAAACTTTAGAAAAAAATGAAATCTATTTTGAGCAAAGAATCAATGAATTGCTTGATAAGATAAAGCTTGGTCCTCAGCAACGTACTAAAATATTAGATGCTTGTGCAATAGTGGCTTACCGCAAACAGACAGATTACCCGGTAATACCTTTGTTACTGAGTGATACAGCGAAGCAATTTAAATTATTGACAAAGGAACAAGCATTATGTTGGGTACATGATGGGCGGCATTATAAAAAACTAAAACCTATAGTTCCCAAATTCTGTGAAAAATTAGAACAGTTTCGTGGTAAATATTGGGACTATTACGCAGAGCTTTTTCAGTACAAGAAAAATCCGACCCCTTTCGAGCAAAGCGTTTACGGTTGAAATTTGACCGTATTTTTAGTACTAAAACTGGTTATGCACAACTTGATGATAGGATTAGTAAAACCAAGGCCAAAAAAAATGAGCTATTGCTTGTACTAAGCCATCCCGAACTTCCCTTACATAACAACGTAGCTGAATTAGCCGCTCGTAGTCAGGCCCGTAGCCGTGATGTCAGTTTGCAAACCAAATCTAAGGCTGGGACAAAGACAAAAGATACTTTTTTAACTATAACTCAAATCAAGGCAAAAGTTTTTGCGCGCAAAAACTTTTGCCTTGATGCTAAAAAATTGGGAGTTAGAGTCTATGAATATATTTATGACAGAGTAAGCTGCACGAATAAACAACCTTCCCTTGCCGATCTAATTAGGCAAAAAAATAAAATCCAAACACCTGCATCACCATGTGGTCCATAGACGATAATTTGCTATATATATTTTTGTTTCCTATAAAAAGGCATGGTAACTGCTAGGTACACTCCTGTCTGTCTGTTTTACCATGGAAGCTACCTCCGAATTTAGAGAGGATACAAAAATAGCTCGCCCCTGCGATTAAAATATCCTTTTTTCATATTCGCCCACATGTTCCGGTTTCGTTTAAGCACATTTCCAAGAGTATGGCTGTTGGATGTTCCTGTTTCGCTTTTTGCAAACACTCCTTTCTATCGGGAGCAATAAAATAATCACCACTGTCTGGTTCGATAATAATTGACCACTCGTAATGATCAGCCATTAATTGGGGTGCTACTTTATCAAAAATGGCCCGACAACGTTGACCGAAAATATCATCTTCAGCTTTAAGTCGGGCGATTTCTTCTTTAGAAAGTCTCGGTTTATTGGGGAAAAGAGGGCTACCTGGCGGTACTCTTCTTTTTGATTGGAGTTTGGTTTGCATAATGTCATTTCTCTTAATATTTTATAAAATAAGTAAAATCAAACACTTAACTTTAATCGGTATAATATCTATTAAAATCATTAATCGTCGTTATCCAGAGAAATTAAAGTTCAAAAAAAACCGGCCTTCATAAGGAAAACGATAATCAGATTCTAACTCGGAACCATGCGCCACATCTTTCTGTGAGCCAAACTGTGTATTGACTGAAATATTACCGTAGACATAAACCGATTGTGGTGAGTAATAGTCATTGGAGTTACTGACTGATGTTACGCAGATAGCTTCCAAACTGGCGTGCAAAATTCATTTTGCTAACTAGAGTGCAAGTCCTCACAAAATAAATTATGCACTCCGATATTCACTTTTGGAAGTGTAGTGCGTAACATCAGTTACTGATATTTATCTCAAGGCTAACAAGCTGAATAGTGACTTGGTTATAATCAACTTCAACGAAATCAGATTTTTCATAAAAACGAATTTTTTCATGAGTTACATCGGAAAAGCTTCATGATTACGATCAAGTACGACCAGAAAAAAAGCGGATTGAGATTGAAAACCATGAACTCGAAGCTTATTTTGATTGATACGAAGCTCAAAAAAATTGATATCTTCTGAAATTTCTTTTTCGACAGACTTAAGTCTTGATTTAATGCCTTCTGATTTAATCTCGTCTATTTCATATTTTGTATAAGCTAAGCCATGCTTTGGGATTTTGCTACCAGTATTATAGACTTGTTGCCACGTATGTTTTGATAAAACTTCAAGAAACGAAGAAAACTCTTTAAGTTCTTGTGACTCCCAGTCAGAAAAACATTGCCAATCACTTTTAAAATACTTAAGAGCGACATAAGGATTCATGTTTGGAACTTTGGAGTTAGCTTCTATTTCTTCAGATACTAACCCCAAAATTTTAACCTCCTTTTTATTGGCTCTAACAGAAAGTTCATTCAATTCTTGCTTTATGCGCTCTTTAGGTAATTTTCGTTTTTTACCCATTCAACTGATCACCATATTTTTTCATAAAATATTTTCTCATTTTTTCTTTACTTATTATATTTGAGCAACGAGCTTCAGGTGATAAAGAGCCACGAGCCTCTTTCCAAGGTTGATCGATATGGGTCATCTGTTCTAAAGTTTTAGCTGATACGTTCCCATAAGCCTCTAAAACTTGCTCTAAGACATCCACGACTTCTTCATCAAAATCGACTAATTTTCCACTGATGTTTAATGGTTCCCAACCGGCACTTTTAAATTCATTGAACACCTCTCGCACAACAGGCCCATGCGCCCATGCTTCAATATTTTCAAAAAATAGTTCACGATCAAGCAATAATTGAGACCAACATTCTGAGTAATAAAGTAATTTTTGCAATTTAAGATGTGTCACAACATCTCCCGATTCCTTATCAAATTGGTCGATAAACCAGTTTGCTACATCTAGTGCTTTATAAATCATTGATTGTTCCATATTATACACCTCTCTGTTCACCGATTCATTTGGACGTGTCGGGGTAAAGTCAACTATGTTTTTGTTATTATAGGAAAATTTACCCTGGAGCTCAAATTATGCTTTCAAAAGTTACTGGTCAATACAGTCAGATAATCATTTCAATTGAGCAAATAGCAAATAATAAATAGTAAGTAAATTATTTAAAGTTTAAATTTATTTTTAGAATTTATTTTTAATTTTTTATATCTCATTAAAAATTAATCGTTGTTATCCAGAGAAATTATGGTTTCCGAATGATTCAGTCGCTTGATTATGATTGGGTAATTTATTGGCTCTCTGGTAATTTTCGTTACACAAGTATATAATAAAAACAGTACATTATAACCGACAGAAACAAAGGAAGCAACCATGACAGCAACATTTAATATGCCAGTTACACTAGATATAGAAGGTT
>JAUCGK010000114.1 GCA_030378085.1 Candidatus Parabeggiatoa sp. HSG14 | reverse complement strand
TGCGTATTACCTTATGTTTCACATAAGGCTATTCACGTTTACACCCCTTCGGGGTTAAAAAGCAACGAATGGAACAAAAATAGAAAGAAAATAATTGGCAAAACCCTGACAGATTTAACACCCCAGGGGTGTCCCCAAAATCTGTTACAATCAGAAACATTCAAAATGTTGGACTTCCTTTCGTCAGTCCAACCTACGTGCTTGAATATTGATTTGTTCCCACTGATTTAATTGTTCACGTGTTTGAATTATCGGCGGAATCAAATCAGCTAACTCCTCATCAGTTAATGGTGTGATTCCATCCTGATTGTTCATAATTCATATTCCATAAAGTTCTCGGCAATTCCTCTAAAAGTTCTTCAATCTCCTTATCAATCTCCTGTTTAAGTAACTTATCAGACAATGCTTGTTCTTCAAGTTGCATTGAATGAGCAACATATTCAACACGTTCTTGAGCGACTTTAAATGCTTGTTGTTTTACAGTATTGGTTAAAGAAGTTTTGGGTACAAAACCGTAAACTAATACACAATCTAAAGTTTCTGCTGTCCGTCTTAACATATTCAAGGTTACTTTTCCTGCCACTTCATCTGTTTCCAGCCGAGTAATTCTTGGTGAAGAAACACCCAATCGTTTTGCCAATTGCCGTGCTGTCATTCCCAATGTTTTTCTAATCGTTTGAATCCACCCTTTTGACGGGCGACTTATGCTTAATAAAGGCTGTAATTGTGATAAAGTTTCATCTAATTGATTCAACATTAAGTGACGATAACGTTTTTTCATAATAAATTAATATAAATATGAATATAATGAAATAATAGTTAATATATAAATTAAATATTTTAATAGACAATTAACATATATATTAATTTTATAAATTCAAGGATTATATTTTAGAAGGGATTACTCCCAGGAAGGTTTAAAGTTCAAGACTTGGTATTTGGTAATGGAGTGAAAAATTCCTTCGGTGTAATAACAACAACTACAAGGATTATATTTTAGAAGGGATTACTCCCAGGAAGGTTTAAAGTTCAAGACTTGGTATTTGGTAATGGAGTGAAAAACTCCTTGATATAATCCCTTCTAAAATGTAATCCTTGTAGTTATTGTTGGGATTACATCAAGTTCAACGCTTCAGCTTTGAACATTCAAAAACTTCTCAGTATATTCCCTTCTAAAATATAATCCTTGTAGTTTAAAGGCTTTAATTTTATTATGCGATTATACTGTTTTAATCCCTTCTTTAATCCTTTCTTATATACAATCCTTGTAGTTAAAGGTTTTAATTTTATCATACAATTATTATGGTTATTATTGTCAGACTAAAAAACTTAAACATTGATTTTAATGAATAAATCCTGTCAATCCTTTAATCCGTTTAATCCTGTTCAAAACTCATACTTCAGGTTCAATGCCCAACACTCTTAATTGCGTTGCTAATCGCTCAGCGCGTTGTTCAGCTTTTTGTTGTTTTTCAAAAGTTGTGGGTAGCCAATTGTTTTGTTCATCGTACCAACGCAGCCATTTATGTGTGATTTTCTGATAATTGCCAGACCATAATCCTATGCCTAATTTGATTTCAGATATCCACAATCGGTTTTCGGGTATTTCAAGTTCATGGTAACGCCAACCGATTAATTGAAAAATACGAAACTTATCCTCATCACGACTAAATACAATGTAATAAGGTACTCGTAAAATTTGCTCATACACTCGCCATTTAGTTGGCGGTTTATTAATCTCTCGCACTATTTGCCCTAAATCTTCTTTTTCGGTGCTTTCGGAAAGCAATTCTACAACGACATACGGCGCAACACCTTCTTGCCAAATAACATAACTCATTCGTAGTTCTTGTCCTTCATAAAGACGTGGTACACCAACAGCAGCGAACCAATCAGGGCGTTTATACCAATGAGGTTTATGCACATCGTAGTATAAGTTTAAATCCGAAGCCACATACACTTGATCAGAAGAATAATCGGGTGGCTGGAAAGTTTCACGTAATAATTGTGGTTGAAAATAATGGAAATCATCTGGCAAACCGGATTCTTCCTGATTTTCACTCGGTAAATCATACATTGTTGGTAAAGTTTCTTTAGGAGAACGCGGCTGTAGTGTTTGGGGGATAAACGGTTTTTCTAATAAGTGAGCATGCATAAATTCTCCTAAAAGTATTTGAAAAATGGTGAAATCCAAAATTTATTTTGGCTACTTTTTCTAAAGCAATGCGACACTTTTAACCCGCGCATAGACTGTCATGCCCACTTGCAAATTTAAAAGTACGCCCGATTTTTTGGTAATCCGTGCCAAGAGTAAAGCACCGTTAACATCTAATTTAATAATTAATTGTCCGGGTGATTCTTCAACGATTTCTAATAGGGTGGCTTGAAAAATATTAAGAATGCTGGAATGGACTTCATTTTCTAACGCTAAACTGACATCTCGTGCATTTAAGACAACGCGCACTTTAGTGCCTAATGATAAATCCTCACGGCGCACACTTAAATGTCCTCCACTAAATTCTAGGTAAGTGAGGTGAAATTCTTCATCGTGTTCAATGACTTTGGCTTCAATGACAACACCCGCTTCATAAATGTGGGATAACGGTAAATCTAATCGGGTTAATACTTCCAATAATGCACCACTACCAATGAGTTTGCCGTTTTCAATAATGAGAATGTTATCGGCTAAGCGCATGACTTCTTGGATAGCATGGGTTACATATAATACAGGAATGGATAATTCTTCGTGTAATTTTTCTAAATAAGGCAAAATCTCGGTTTTGCTTTTCGCATCAAGGGCAGCTAAGGGTTCGTCCATTAACAACAATTTAGGACTGGTAAGCAGAGCGCGAGCAATGGCAACTCGTTGTCGTTCTCCTCCAGAGAGACTTTTAGGATTGCGGTTTAGCAACGGAGCAACACCTAATAATTCAATGGCTTCATCAAAGGCGACTTTACGTTGTTCAGGGGGAGTGCGGTGCATACCATATTCAAGATTTTTTTGCACCGATAAATGGGAGAATAAACTGGCTTCCTGGAAAACATAACCTAAAGGGCGTTGATGAGTAGGTAGAAAAAAATGATGTGATTCATTCTGCCAACAATTGCCGTTAATTTCTAAAAAACCTTGCTTCGCACGTTCCAAACCAGCCACACAACGTAATAAAGTCGTTTTACCTGATCCAGACAAACCAAAAATAGCGGTAACGCCCTGTCCAGGTGTATGAAAATCAATATCAAGCTGGAAATTGCCTTGTTGTAATTTAAAACGTCCATGCAGTTCAAACATAGTAATTATCTTGGAGTCCAAAGCTTCAGCTTTGGAGGTTTCGTTATTATTTATAAAGACGTTTATTAATACTATAAAGTGTCACAAGAATAATAAAAGAAAACAATAAAATACCCGCTGAGAGTATATGTGCTGCCTGAAATTCTTGCATTTCGACATATTCATAAACAGCAACCGATAGCACTTGTGTTCTATCAGGAATATTCCCCCCTATCATCAAAACAACGCCAAATTCTCCGACAGTATGGGCAAAAGTGAGAATGGTTGCTGTTAAAAAACCAGGACGTGCTAATGGAATGGCAACTGTAAAAAAACGATCTAAAGGAGTTGCTCCCAATGTTGCAGCGACTTCTAAAGGTCGTTGTCCCATTGCAACAAAAGCATTTTGTAAGGGATGTATTGTAAAAGGAAGAGAGAAAATGACAGAACCTATCACCAATCCGCTAAAGGTAAAGGTGAGATATCCACCAGTCAATGATTGCCATAGATTACCAATAAAACCTTCAGGCCCTAAAACGATTAATAAGTAAAACCCTAATACGGTGGGTGGTAACACTAAAGGCAAAGAAACAATGGCTTCAATAATACTTTTGCACCAACATTTGGTATGCGCCAACCACCATGCTAACGGCGTACCCAGTAACAGCAATACAAATGTGGTAACAGTGGCTAAACGTAGTGTAATCCAAATGGGTGTCCAATTAATAGTCGTGTCGAACATAATGATTGCTTTTTACGGAAAATCGATATCATCAGCATAAGAATAGATTTCAATACCTAATTTATCAGCGACTGGTACGGCATGAGAGTCAACCATTGGTGAAATGACAAGCATTCTACTGACTTTTCTCGTCTGTTTCTTCTCATAAAAACGGACTTTTCTTTCAAAAGTATACATATCCGATTTACTCACAGAGGATTTAATTTCACAAACGATAAGTACCCCATTTTTGATAATGATGTCCAATTCAACTTGATCGGGTTGTCCAAAGACAATACCATTTTCATCCCATTCTGTTACATTGATAACTTCAATATCCTTGAAATCTTTTAAGATACCGGATAATGCGTTTCTAAAAGAAGCCTCGGAATGTAAACCCCAACGACGACCAACAGCACCTAATAGTTGATTGTGTTTACGATTTAACTCATCATTGGTTTTCTTGTGTTCTTCATTGGATTTTTGGTATTCTTCCCATTTTTTGCGATCTTCGGCTTTTTTGTCCTCCCACTTTTGACGATCTTCAGCTTGTTTTTCTACCCACTTTTGACGATCTTCAGCTTGTTTTTCTTTCCACTCTTGTTGGAAACCCTCCCATTTTTGACGGTCTTCAGCTTGCTTTTCCTTCCACTCTTGTTGGAAATCCTCCCATTTTTTGCGATCTTCTTTGATTATTTCTTGGAGGGAGTTGTTCAGCGCAACAATCTGCTTTTGGTGTTCTTCCCATTTTTTCTCCCATTGTCGTTGAGTGTTTTTCCACTCTTTCTGGTGTTCTTCCCATTTTTTCTCCCATTGTCGTTGAGTGTTTTTCCACTCTTTCTGGTGTCCTTCCCATTTTTTCTCCCAGTTTCGTTGCGTGTCTTCCCATCTTTTTTCCCAGTGTTCCCACTTCTTTTGATTATCCTCCCATCTTTTACGATCTTCACCCATAAAGCGATCTAACCGTGTTATTACCTGATCAAAACGATTTTCGGTTTTACTCATAAAACGCTCTAACCGCACCATTATCTGATCAAAACGGCTTTCGGTTTCAGCCTTATCGGCAAATTGATACTGCGTAATTTGTAGTACTGCTTCCCGAAAAGCGGTATCCTGTACAAGTGTAGGTAACTCGCTTAAAATGGTTTCTCTTAATTGTTGAGGGTTCATTGATTTCTCCTATAGTTTTTAAGACTTGCCAGGTTTTCAAAACCTGGCAAGTCTGATAGCTTAACGATTTAAAATATCACAAAGCTCTTATTTATTCAAGAATTTTTTATATTAAGGTGATTTATAGCGTTTTCCGATTGCGTCAGGTACAAGTCCCCTCTTTAATTAAGGCTAACCTTTACCCACAAGTACCTAGCGGTTTTTGGAGTCCAAACCTTTAGGTTTGGGTTTTTGGAGTCCTTCGCTCCTGCCAAACCTGAAGGTTTGGACTCCATCGCTCTTGCCAAACCTGAAGGTTTGGACTCCATCGCTCTTGCCAAACCTGAAGGTTTGGACTCCAAAAATTGCTCTAGGTACTTGTGGGTAAAGGTTAGTTAATTAAGGAGGGGATTTAGGGGAGGTTGTACTTTATCCAATCGGAAAACGCTATATAACCATAAGTTCCAATGATTTGTTGTGCTATAGGACTACGTAAAAAAACAAAAAATGCTTGAGCAACCGGATTGTTTTCACCTTTTTTCAGCAATACTGCGCCTTGTTGAATCGGATCATATAAGTTGTTAGGAATTAGCCAGTGCGAACCGCGTGATTTTGTCTTAATTGCTTTGTAATGGGACAAAGCAATGAATCCTAATTCGGCATTGCCTGTTGCAGTGAATTGATAAGCTTGGCTCACATTATTGCCTCGAACCATTTTACCTTGGAGTGTTTGCCATAGCCCTAATTTTTCTAAAGCCTGTTTTGTGGCATTACCATAAGGTGCTAGTCTGGGATGTGCGATGGCAAGATATCTAAATGTGCCAGAACTTAAAACTTTGCCATCGATATCCACAAAGTTAGCTCGTGGACTCCACAACACTAATTGCCCAACGGCATAAGTAAATAGCGTATCAGCAACACCTTTACCTTCATTGATAAGCATTTGTGGACGTTTCATATCGGCAGCTAAAAATATATCAAAAGGCGCACCGTATTTAATTTGGGTATAGAGTTGTCCAGTAGCACCAATGCTGATAATTACTTGATGTTTAGATTCTTTCTCAAATTGCTGTTTTAGTTGTTTGATGGGTTTAGTGAAGTTTGCTGCAACAGCAATATGCAATTCACCTGCAAACACTGAAGTAGTAATTAAACTGAAAATTAATATTAAGCTTTGAATAAAATAACGAGGAAAGTTATATGGTTGCATAGAAATTATACTATTGAGATTTGTGTGAAATAGGAATTGATGGTGGGAGAATGAATGGCACTGGTTTAGTTCAATGTAAGTTTTAGAATAATATCATAATTATTGACTGATGTTACGCACAGTGTTTCCAAAAGCGTGTTATAATACAAAAAACAAATAATCAATCTGAACACACAAAATTAAGAATAAGAAAATGAACAAATTACTTGATATTTACACAGACTACATAATAAGTTCTTTTGACCAAACAACAGCGACCAATTTATCTCGTTTGTTAGAGGGAGAAATAAGTCATGATCAGGTAACTCGTTTTCTATCTCAATCATATTTTTCATCAAGTTATTTATGGTTATCTGTCAAATCCGTAGTACGAGATATACAAAACAATGATGGTGTTCTTATATTTGATGATACTATTGTAGAAAAACCTTATACCAATGAAAATGATATAATCAATTGGCATTATGACCACAGTAAAGGTCGTTCAGTTAAAGGTATAAATATTTTAAATGCTATGTATAATGTTGAGGATGTTAATATTCCAGTGGCATTTGAAATCATAAATAAACCAATACAATATAGCGATATTAAAACTCGTAAAGTTAAACGTTGCAGCGAAGTTACAAAAAATGATTTGCTAATCCAAATGCTTAAAACTAGTGAGCAAAATAAATTACCATATAGCTATGTGCTAACAGATAGTTGGTATGCGAGTGTCAACAACATGAAGGAGATAAAGCTCAATTTTGAAAAAGACTTTATTATGGCAATTAAATCTAATCGTTTAGTAGCATTAAGCTTAGAAGACAAGCGTCAAGGTCGTTTTGCTAGGATTGATGAACTCAATTTAGAACCAGATACAACCCAACTAGTTTACTTGAAAGGGCTTGATTTTTCAGTCCTTTTGACTAAACAAGTCTTTAAAAACAAAGATGAAAGTGAAGGTATCTTGTATTTAGTTTGTAGTGACATTGAATTGACTTACGACCAAATTACAACTATCTATCAAAAACGGTGGAATGTTGAGGTATTTCACAAATCTATTAAATCGAACACTTCAATAGCTAAGTCGCCCACTAAAACGAAAAGAACTCAATCTAATCACATATTTGCATCCATTTATGCCGCTTTTAAACTTGAGCTTCTTAAGCTCAAACATAATACCAATCATTTTGCTTTAAAGACTAAACTTTATCTTAAAGCCTTACAAGCTAGTTTTGCTGAATTGCAGAACCTTAGTGCGTAACATCAGTTATTGATATGAAAAATATACTCTAGACGTTCAAATTTTCGGTTTTTTTGAATCACTAAAACGCTCGAAAAGACCTGACAGGTTTTAAAAACCTGTCAGGTCTGAAATCCGAAAATTTGAACGTTTGGAGTATAACGACTTTCTGCATTTTAACGGTAAAAAGTTAACTCATTGATTTACAATAATTTTACATGTAACTGATCCAGTGCCGAATGAATAGACTTTATCATCAGCAAAAAACAAAACCTAGAAAATACGGGGCTTTATGGTTTGATAGTTTTGCTGCTTTATACATGGAACGATTTATCGTTGCCAATTTCAGATAAATAACTAATGTTACGCAATACACTTCCAAAAGTGAATATCGGAGTGCAAAATTTATTTTGCGAGGGAGGGATTGCACTCTAGTTGGCAAAATGAATTTTGCACTCCAGTTTGGAAGCTATCTGCGTAACATCAGTTCCTAATATCCTTTATCTGATAACCAAGACAAATCATTGCATTCTTTTCCGGGCCACACGATAGATTCAATATCATCATATCGTAAACCTTTATAAACGCGCTTATGGACTATTTCACATTTTATAGGATCGTAAGCAAGAATGCGTGTTTCTCGTTTGTTTTTACCTTTACGATCAACGCCGACTAACAAGAAACCATTGGGTTGTAAATCAATGCCTTCAATTCTGCCATCATCGACATAATCACAAGCAATTTCCAATTTTTGGGTTTCGGTATCATAAGCCCATAAATGGTGATCGCCTGACGCATAAAGTTTGTCACCTTCATAATTCCAAGCCAAGCCGCCCATATCATGTAACTTATAATCAAATTGTTTCATGGGTGTACCCACGCCGGTTTCGAGATTAATTTTAATAAGTCCAGTCCATTCGCTCTTTTCTTCGTTTCGTCCCCAAGCCCACAAAGTTTGATCAGCAGGGTTAAAGGCAAGTCCAGCAACCTTTTCAAAGCCAGTTGGTCCAATGACGCTCATCTCTCCCGTTTCCCGATGGATAGTATAGAGATAACCATCCAATTCTTCACCATTTACATTGGCATGATTACCAGCACTCGCAATCAAGAGATGAGGCTTTGTAGGATGTACAGCTAATCCTTCCATATCACGCCCTGGACGCATTGGGCCTAACGCTTGCATATTACCTTGTAAACCCGCACTTAAATCAATCGTAATGGGTTGCGAATCATTTAACTTATCATCATGCAAGGCATAAAGGATACAAGAAGCAGGTGCCCTTTCTACAAAAAAGTGTATTGGCTCTACCCCATTGAAAGTGATACTACCATCTTCTAAGCGGTAGCCCGCATAAAAAGTATATTCGCCGGCTGTATCAACTAAAGAGAGAAGATGCCCATTAGACGTAAAAGTAAATTCAGGCGCAATATTGACTAAATCACCTTTATAGACTATGGTTTCCATCATTTCAGACAATTGCGGCAATAACTGAGTGGGTTCTAGGCTATTCACCTCGGTATTCCACGATACCCATTTTTTCTCATCAAGCATGAGATCAGCTTTTCTTGTTTTATCTTGATAAGCTGCAATGATGAGAAGTTCAGCATTTTTGCCAACATGTTCAGGAAGTACTGTGATATTTGCCAATAACTTCAGATTTTCAACTTCAGAATAAGTCAACATTGCATGATTAGCGTGTGTATCATCCTGAGTGCGAATTTCTGTGATAAAAACAGTATCACTTTCCACTAGGTTGCCTTGAGAATCTAATTCTAGTGCAGTAATCACCTTTTCCGGTTGACTCTCTTCGCTTTCATTCGGATCATCAATAAATTTTACCCCTGGCCCTAACTCCACATCTTTTGCCAATGTAACACCGTCTCCAATAATGACATTGTCAAGAGAACTCCCCGCAATAATGGTCACGTTTTCTAACAGTGCAGGTGCTTCAGGATCACCCGTGATTTCCCCGCTGAGGTTACCACCGCTTAAATATGCGTCTGCGGCTAGTTGCACATCTTCAATAGTGCCGCCCATGGTATTGTTGATACTCCCTGCCAATATACCACCGCTTAGAGACATTCCTTGAAATTCAACATCAGTTATCGTGCCTTTGTTAATGACATCTTTACCTGTTATAATCACATCTGAAAGTCGGCAATCAGTCGCACAAGTCCTAAAATCCAGTTGTGCTGGATTCTTAGCATCACCTTGGATATGTCCTTTTAGAATACCACCTGCCTTTAAATGAGCATTTTCTGCGAACCTTACATTTTTAACAACAGCGTTTTTACCACTATTAATGTCACCCGCTAAAATTCCGCCGTTTAGTTCACCACTCCGAAAAGTAACATCTGAAATAATGCCATGATTCATTATCTTTCCACTCAAAATACCGCCTTCTAATTGACCATTTTTTTGGAGCGTGGCATGAGAGATTTTCCCTTGATTTTTAATAGAACCTTTAAGTACCATTTTTGAAAGTTCACTACTAGGGTCAATTGTAACATCTTCCAATGTTTTTCCACTGATTTTCAGTGTCTCATCAATGGTCACCTTTGGGGTAAAGTCTGGTTTACTGGCAAATTTGACATCGGGACCATAAGTCACATCGGCAGGCAATTCCACATTATCGCCAATAGTCACATTTGAGAGATAACTACCAGGAACAACAGTGAGATTATCTAACCAAGCGGGTGCGTCATCATCACCAATAATTTTCCCTGCAACTTTGCCACCCGTCAAAGATGTCCTGGGTGCTAAATGAACATCTTGGATTCTACCGTTAATAGGGCTGCTATTTATGATAGTGCCTGACAAAGTACCGCCTTTCAACACAGCTCCATTAAAAGTAAAATCAACGAGTGTGCCATGATTCTTAATATAGCCTGTGAGAACACCACCCGTTAAGCGGCTATCTTCTGTCAATGTAGCATTACCTACCCATCCGAAGTTCGTCATATTACCTTCTAACATGACGTTGGAAATATTCGCTTTATCACCAATAGCAATATAGGTGGCTGTTTCGCCACCCAAGTTGCAAACTTCGTTAATAGTGTGAACAAGTGGACAAGGCTGTGTCTCTTCGTTATCCAATATGACGGGGGTTGTTGTTGTATCTTCAAGCTCTTTATCAAAGACAGCAATACATGCTTGATCTGCCTTCATCGTCACACTGAATTGTTTATCGCTACCCTGACAATCTCCTCGCCAACCACTAAATATTGAACCCTCTGTAGCACGAGCAACCAAAATCACTTTGGTGTCATTAGGGTAATCGTAAATGCATTCGCCACCACAATGAATACCTGTATCATGGCTATAAATGCCTCCTTTACCTGTTCCCTTCTTAGTAACACTCAACGTATAATTAAGAGGTGGTGCAACCGTGTCATTTGGTACAAGTTCAAATATTGCTTCGCAATTTTTAGCTGCTGTCATAGTGACAATAAAAGGATTGTCTATGCCATTGCACGCACCACTCCAACCGGTAAAAATAGAACCCACTTTTGCATTGGCAGTCAACGCTATTTCGATATCACTTTGATACTCTTCGGTGCAATTAGTACCGCAGGTAATGCCTCCCCCATCTGATATAACTGTCCCAAAACCTTCACCGGATGTTGTGACTGTTAAGGGGTAATGTGGTAGAAATGGTTCCAGCACTTCATCAGTTGCCTGATTTGTGTCATCTTCTTCTGGAAGGGTAGGATCAGAAGTTATCGTTCCAGTGATAGGAAAATCCAACACAGTATTATTACTTTTAAAAGACAACGTACCTTGGTGAGTACCAACTTCCGTGGTATCTAGCTGGACTTCAATCGTCACTGTTGTTTGTGGTTCAATACTGTCTGGAAAAGTACCTACTAAACTGAAACCTTCAGGCAACGTGATATCACTTAATGACAGTGTAGTATCACTTGTATTAGTTAATGTCAACGTTTGATGAGCAGGTTCACCAACAGTCGGTGTGCCAAAGTCAATCGTACCTTCTATAGTCTCGCTTTCTTCGACAGCCTCGTCTTCCTGAACAGTTACTTTAAGATCAGTTGGCGTGACAGGCGGCGTTATTGGTATAAATTTTGCCCTACATACCGAATCAGCGGTTAATATAATGCCTGTATCATCGCATGATCCTTCCCATCCTTCAAATTGCCAACCTACTTCGGGAGTAACGCGGAACGTGATTTCGGTATTATTGTTAAAGCTTTGTTTACATTGACTACCTCTACTACCACAAAGAATGCCTGATGGTGTGCTGGCAATTGTACCACTGCCAATAGTATTTATAGTCAACGTTCTAAGCGATAAGTTAAAAGTAGCTGTGCATGACGTATTGCTTGTCATAAATAACGAGCCGTCAAGACATTCACTAGGACCACCCCAAGCAATAAATTCAGAGCCAGTATCCGCAGCTGTGGGTGTGAGAGTCACCGTTGTCGCTGCATCAAATAGATGGTCACATTCTCTATCATCGCTGTTACAATCAATGCCCGTAGGATCGCTTTTGACGTTACCATGACCATTACCAATCAATGTCACTGATAGTAACATGGTAGCTGGCGAAGAGGGAGTCCCTGTATTACTTGGTATTGGTGATGTTGGTGGTGGTGGTGATGTTGGTGGTGGCAGTAATATGCCAGTACATTCCAAATCGTAAGAAGGATTGGGATTGAGTGGATCCGTACTCGTTAAGTGTAATGTCGCTGTACGTGTACCCGTTGCTGAAGGTGTACATTGTACTGTAATAGTTTTAGCCGGATCATTATTAGGAATGATAAAAGGAAAAATTGGGCTAACCAGGCTAAAATCACTTGTGTGACTTCCAGTAAAAATGGGATTGCCCAAATCAACAGATAAAACCGCCGAACCAATTTCTTTAATATCAAAGGTTCTATTGACAGAAACTGCCACTGGTGTACTACCAAAATGAATTAAGTCACCAGGTGCGGTAGGCGTGGAATCATAGCCAGGGCCAACGGCTTCTTTACCCACACATTTTAAATCATAAGCGATTTCCGGTTGAAGGGGATCATTACTGATTAAATGTAATTGGGCGGTACGTATGCCTAGTTTTGTTGGTGTACATTTAATGGTAACAGGTTTAGCACTACCATTATTATTAATACTAAATGGAAATGCGGTATCAACACTAAAATCACCAGCACCATCACCTGTAATAAAGGTTGTTGCTAAATCTACTATGAGCTTAGCTTTACCTGTTTCTTGAACATTAATAGTCCCTGTTAAATCTTGCCCTACTGGAGTTTCTCCCAGATCGAGAAGACCGCCTGGGATAGGGGTAGAACCATAACCTGGTGCTTTACCCTTACAAATCAAGGTATAAGTGGGATATGGATTAACCGATGTGGGATTATTGGCTATATTGGTACTCTTTAAATTTAGGGTCGCTCTGCGTGTTCCACTGAGTGTCGGTTTACACTCAACAGTAACTGTCACATTAGGATCACCATCATTAATGGTAATAGGAAAGTTAGGAGATACAACCTTAAAATCACTGGCATCACCTGTAAAAGCTGGGGTTGCTAAATTCACTTTTAAGGTATCATTGCCTGCTTCCAAAATATCAAAGGTTTCTTGATCAGTATTACCAACGAGAAGTTGCTTATTATTAAAAAATGTAATCGTCCCATTTGGCTGCGTTGGTGTAGAATCATAGAACGGCTCAGTATTGTTTGTGCCAGCGCAAGAAAGCGGATAACTCACAGTTGGTTGTGAAGGATCATCCGTTGTGAAGTTTAATGTACCGGGATAATCTTGTGGTGCTGTAGTCGGTGTACAAGTTATTGTAATGCTTTGATTACCTCCGGCTGGAATGGTGAAAGGAATTGTCAAAGAAAGAGGCAAAGTAAATACACCTGCACCCGCTCCTGCACCACCAAAGCTGCTGGCACTAATTACTAAATCCTTATTACCGTTATTACTGATTTTCAAATTTTTTGGCAAAGGCGTACTTGGTGAAGCTGCACCAAAAGCAAACAGACTACCAACGGATGGTGTCGATTGATAAACCGGTGCGTTGCCAAAACATTTAAGCGTATAGGTTATACTCGGTTTGGCAGGATCGTTGGTTGTTATCTTTAACTTTGCTTTGCGTTGTCCACCTGTTGTGGGATTGCATTCTACGGTGAAAGTTTTTGTTGTTCCCTTGCCAATTGTATGAGGAAAAGCTGAGGGAGTTATAATGCTAAAATCACCCGGATGATTCCCTGTGATAGTTGCGTTTAAAATCAAGTCTATCTCTCCAGCCGTCTCTCCAATATCAAAAGATTGATTCAGGGCTGTACCGACATCGCTTGCACCAAAATCTAAGGTCGTCCCTGTAAGCGATCCTCCCGATGCACTATAACTGGATGCTAAACCAAGACAAGACAGTGGATAAGTGATTGTGGGTAAAGCTGTGACATTGGTATACAATGTTAAGAGTCCAACGCGTGTCCCACGTCCTGAAGGGGCGCACTCTAAGTTAAAAGTTCTCGTTTGCCCTGGGAGAATCGTTACTGGAAAATCGGTTGGATTAATAGGATTAACGAGGGAAAAATCACTGGCGTGAGTATCACTAATATCGGCTGAATAAATAATTAAGGCTTCGATATTGGTATCTTCAACGATATCAAAAGTTGTCGTAGCTGGTAGATCACCCACAATCGTACCAGTACCAAAAGTGAGCGTAGTGCCAGGGGAAGGTGTAGAATCAAAACTGGCTTGAGAGGCACGATCATATTCTATGCACCATTTAGCCAAAGTGCCTGGATCATTATTAAAAGAATGATTATCACTAACAGTTAAAGTCCAATCACCTGTGATATTTAGACCATCAAATCCACCTAAAGAATTATTGGGTTGGTACGAAGAACTGTTTTCGTAAGCGGGATCAAAAGGGCCACAATCATCTTCAACGCTACGTGTGCCTTCATCGTCAATGATGAAATTGGCCATGTTTTTGCCCAAGCATCCCATTGAAGTATTAGGAATACCCGGCTTATCAACAAGGGTAATAGTCGTACCATCATGTTCAAGCGTAAAAATGAGTTCACCGATATGATCATGATTAGCATTAATAATGACATTGATATCTAAAACATTACCGCCTTCGCTAATTGTTAAAGTATCACTGATGCCCGTTGTGTTGTTGCTTGGGATAGTGAGAGATGGGCTATTGCACTGAGAGGCTTTCGTGCCAGCCCATACAAGAGATGTGGTCAAAAAAAATGCCTTTATTAAAAAGACAATAAGTAAAGTATGGGAGAGTTTGGTGTACATGATTTCCTACCTTCAAGTTAAAAAAAATTTTTGCAATATTGACAATAATAAAAGATAACTTCCTAAAAAATATGCAAAAAAATGAAGTCTATTGGAATAACTTTATTGATAAATGGTCAAAAAATATTCCATTGGAGTCAATCTAAATAAAGTTGAGCAATGTATAGTATTTCCCGATTGCGTCAGGTACAAGTTTCCTCCTCAATTTAAAGAGAGGATTTAGGGGAGGTTGTACTTTATTCAATCGGGAAACGCTATATCTTAAGGGACGTACACAACATAACTTCGACAACAGGTTTTTCTGGTTCCAACATTCCAGCGTTGGAATCCAGTTCAGGACGTTCCAGCGTCCTATTTTTTGAACATATTTTTCCGCTTACACCATAAAATTACTAAAGAATAACTAAAAACCGTAATTTTGTTTTTACGCAATTTATATTCCAAAATATAATTTATTGTTTTATATCATTATTAATCTTGTACTAAAGATTTTATAAGGGGATTATCTTTTCTAATTGCAATGCAAAATAAAAATATTCGCAAATTGCAGTTTTTAATTATGGCGACTTTTACAAAACCTCAATTACCATAAAATTTTGGAAAACTCTTTAATAGTAACTGATGTTATACTTAACAAGGGAACAAACTGAATTTCCAAAGCTTTAGCTTTGGCACTCTACCAAAGCTGAAGCTTTGAACTCCACGCACCTCAGAAAAGTTAAATTTATGCCCATGTTGAGTATACGCAAGGTGCATTCTAGCGATTTCATCGGTGGCTATTCATGTTTTACCCCGTTGGGGTTAAAAATTGACCGGAAAATTTTTGTTGATGTCCCATAAATGTGAATAGTCTTATGTGAAATATGAGGAACTTGGAAGTATAGTGCGTAACATCAGTTAAATAAAGTAGAATTATACCAAAACAAAATTCTTACAAAAAATCAACTGCAAAAAATACACAACAAA
>JAUCGK010000113.1 GCA_030378085.1 Candidatus Parabeggiatoa sp. HSG14 | reverse complement strand
CAACGACAATTTTTTTGTTAATTCAATATATTATATTGACACATTCATAAAAATACGTTAAATTATAAAAACATAATCACTACGTTTTCCTAATATGAATAAATAAAAAATTATACTTTATTTATCAAATAGTTAAATAATATAATAAATATCTTACTCTCAATAGGGAAATGTTATACTTGCAAACAGATCACTAAATACCTCATTTATTTATGACTTCTTTTCAAAAACATTATAAAGGCCGTTTTATCAATATGTTACGATGGTCACAATTAGATCAATTATGGGATAAGGTAAAAGCACAGCCTGAAGATTGGTACATTTATTTTGTGGGGGAAACGACACCAATAACGCCTGCAGATGCTGTAGCGTTAAACCACTTTATTGAAGAAATTGATCAATTACTCCATAAAGAACATCAGTATGATTATTGCGGAATTGTTTATGCTGATAATAAAGAAAAACCAAGCATGGTCAAAATATTTGACCCACATAATTTGGGGAGTTCTTGTGGTTCAAGTGGCATAGCTATTCCCCCACGTTGGCTATTGACACGTATTCTCCCTGAGTCCATTGTTGACGAAGCCCCTATCCCTAATAATCGTAAGCGTTGGTGGCAACGACTGTTTAGCATTAGGTAAAAGCAGGTAATTGCTTATTACTCGTTTTAAATTTCAAATTTTTATCCTTTCTCTTTTTCCTATAGTCTTCTTCATTTACAATTCTCGCTTATTTCCAGAAAAATTCTAAGTATTTTACTCTTAAAATTAGAGTAACAAACTGATGTTACGCAGTACACTTCCAAAAGTGAATATCGGAGTGTAAAATTTATTTTGCGAGGGGTTCCATTCTAGTTTGCAAAATTTATTTTGCACTCCAGTTTGGAAGCTATCTACGTAACATCAGTAACAAATTAAGTTTTTTTGTTTTGTGAAGTCTCAAAATAAGTCAAATTCAAAAATAAAAAAGAGTACTTTCCTTATATTTTTTCGTGGTAAATCAAGAAAACCATTGATTTTTAAAGAATCAAGGAGTTATAAAATGAGCGAATTGCTTGAACATGAAGAGGTAGTCGATATGGGTTCTCTTAATCATAGCTTTACCATTGGGCGGATAGCAGGACTTTTGTTTAATGATGAAAGATTTACCGTCATGCCAGAGTTAACCTTAGATGCTAGCCAGATCGAGTTAAGTCAATTCGGCGTTAAGGCGAAAAAAGACTTGAAGCCAGATATTTCGATTTATCCCAACACAGTTAAGCGTCAAAGACGTGATGTTATCAGGATGTCACAAATGCCTTTATTGGCTATCGAAGTTATTTCACCAGAACAAGGGGTTGAGGAGATTTTAGCTAATTTTGATGCCTATTTTGCATTAGGTATTAAATCGTGTTGGTTAGTCGAGCCAGCCGTAGATGTGGTGCATGTTTACCCACAGCAGCATAAAACCTTTGATATGCAAGATACAGAGATTATTGATGAGATCATGGATATCCATTTACCTATTCAGCAAATATTTTAAACTTAACTTTATTTTTATCGTTCTTCGGAAAGATAATTTTGGTCAAATCTAACAGGTTTTTAAAACCTGTCAGATTTCTTTTTGACCTTAGTTTCTAACAAATTGAATGTCAAGTGTACGCATATAAATTTGCAATCCAGCATCTTGCATTGGGAAGACATAAGCATCTTCATCAGACTCATTATAATGAGCGTGCCACCAACCAGGCGGTGTTACAAATACGGTGTTGGATTTCCAGATGGCTTTAACTGGATTAATAATATTACCATTGGCATCAATTTCTTTACCAATCATTGTGTAAACATCTGGTTTGGCATATACCGCTAAATCAATAGCAACAGAGTTATGACGATGTGGTTTTTGTACCGCGCCTTTGGGTAGCAAATTATATAAAGACCACATACTATGCGTCATGGTACGTGTTTTTTCACTGGCAGGATTACCTAAAATAATCCCATTGCGATTACGATTTTCCCGAATACCTGCTTCTCTAATTCGAGCAATTTCTCCATCAAGATATTCTTTGGAATAGAAAGCAGGCTGAAAACGGGGTTTTGATGGAACTGCTCCGACATAATTCAACATTGGTGCGTCATGTACCCAACAGATTGCACTCTCTTCATTAGCATGATGTATTACTCCCTTATTCATTGGTAAAGTGAAAGCTTCACCTTGTTTCCATTCAAGTATACCTTGTTCTGTCTCAGAATGCCCCGCACCACGCATTACAAAGAAAACTTCTGAAGTCGAGTTAACTGCGGATTTAATACTTTCGTTTTTTTGTATGCGTATATAATTCGCTAACAAATTTGGCGTAGTGGCAGGATAAGGGGTTCCAATCACTTCAGATAAATCCAATTCAATAATACGTGTTTCACCTTCTTCATGTAATTGGGCAGGGAAAGCTTGAATTGGGATATCTGCAAGATCAGGGTTTGCAGAAGAATCATACTCCCAACTAATCACTTGTTCTTGCCATTTTTTGTTAACACTCATACATTATTTCCTCCGATTAAATGAATTATTTGTTTTAAGTACAACAGATTAACAGTACAAACAGATTGATTGGGAGTTATTTTAAAACCTTATAATTTAGTACAACAGATAAAGTTTAGTACAACGAATTACGTGGATAAACGAATTGATTGTAGAATGAGTTATACTATAAACGTTCAAGTTTTCGGATTATGAAAATAGACTAAAAACGTCCGTCAGACCTGCCAGGTTTCCAAAACCTGGCAGGTCTTAAAATCCGAAAACTTGAACGTTCAGAGTATATTATAAATTATCTCAATCATTCTCCTAAACTAAATTCGTTTATCCACGTAATTCGTTGTACTCAATATTAACGGTGTTTGTAGAGGCTTTTAATTTCAACATCGGTGAGGGCGCGGTTGTAGATGCGGAGTTCATCTAATTTTCCTTTAAACCAACTTCCGCCATAATTCTGACTATAACCAATATACAGAGGAGAATTAGGAGTAACTTGTATTGGTTGAGAATTTACAACTTCTTTTTCCAATGCTGTATCAGCATACATGCGTAAAGTTTGAGAATTAACATCATACGTTACTACCAACATTTTCCATTGATTTAGTGCATTGGAAACGACAGTGTGAATTTTTTCTGGTTTGCTGAGTATTAAATCATTCTTCCAACCATACCAAAATTGATAACCATCGGTGATAGGATTACCATTACCACTCCATGTCGCTTTGTAAAGTAATGGACGATCACGTTCAACCCCATATTCTTCAAGATAAGCCCAAGCAACAAAAGAAAAGCTGGAATTGACAAATTGAAGAGTCGATGTCGTAGCAATCTCAATCTTATCATTGGAACCATCAAAGCTATACGCACTATCCGCATTCTCAAACCGATCCTTACTCAACGTAGCCCCATTTACAGTACCATGATGCCCATTCCCACTCACATCATTGGCATTCCCATTAAACGGATAATAAACCACCAGTCCATCAGTCAAAATCCACCGATTCTTTAAGGCTTGGATTTCTGTTTGCTGCGCTTGATTTTCCTTCTCAAGCTTTTTAATCTGCTTGTTTATCTCCTTGACACAATCACCTATCGTACTGGTTTTGGGATCACAAAGATCACCTGATGCCATCACCAGCGTAGGCATTAATAGGCATATTGAAAGTAGTTTTTTGAGCATGTTATCTCCTTTGATTGAGGTTTAAGTACAACATAGTTTAGTACAACAGATAAAGTTTAGTACAACGAATTACGTGGATAAACGAATTGATTGTGGAATGAGTTATTATAAATTATCTCAATTATTCTCCTAAACTAAATTCGTTTATCCACGTAATTCGTTGTACTCAATATTAACGGTGTTTGTAGAGGCTTTTTATTTCAACATCGGTGAGGGCACGGTTGTAGATGCGGATGTCATCTATTTGCCCTTTAAATGTGCCTATTGATGTATCAGAAGGATAAGCACCTACTGTAAGACGAACTGGTTTCCAGTGATATTTACTCCTAACTTCATAAGGCTTGCTATCAACCAACTTCCCGTCAACATAAAGAAACATCTCACTACCATCCCATACATTTGCTACGTAATGCCATTTATCATTACCTAAATGATGTTTCGCTAAGGAGTAGGCTTCATTATTACCACTTGAATCACCTAAAATAAAATAAATTGATCCATTATGTTGATAACGAAGAAGAAAACCATCTTCTCCGTCTCCAGCATTATAATATCCTACAGTATCACCCCACTTAGTCGCATGGGTTTTGAACCAAACAAGCACTGTTCCATGTCCAAAAACAAGAGATTGAATAAGAGGGGAATCTTTCATATCAATATAATCATCTGTCCCATCAAACTCATAAGCACTATCCGCATTCCCAAGCCGATCCTTAGTCAACGTGGCTCCCTTAACAGTACCATGATGCCCATTCCCGCTCACATCATTGGCATTGCCATTAAATGGATAATAAGCCACCAGCCCGTTAGTCAATTTCAAGGCTTGGATTTCTTCTTGTTGCGCTTGATTTTCCTTCTCAAGCTTTTTAATCCGCTTGTTTATTTCCATGACACAATCACCTATCGTACTGGTTTTGGGATCACAAAGATCACCTGATGCCATTACCAGCGTAGGCATTAATAGGCATATTGAAAGTAGTTTTTTGAGCATGTTATCTCCTTTGATTGAGGTTTAAGTACAACATAGTTTAGTACAACAGATAAAGTTTAGTACAACGAATTACGTGGATAAACGAATTGATTGTAGAATGAGTTATACTATAAACGTTCAAGTTTTCGGATTATGAAAATAGACTAAAAACGTCCGTCAGACCTGCCAGGTTTCCAAAACCTGGCAGGTCTTAAAATCCGAAAATTTGAACGTTCAGAGTATATTATAAATTATCTCAATCATTCTCCTAAACTAAATTCGTTTATCCACGTAATCTGTTGTACTCAATATTAACGTTGTTTGTAGAGGCTTTGAATTTCAACATCTGTGAGAGCGCGGTTGTAGATGCGGAGTTCATCAACTTGTCCGCTCAAATAACCACTTAGTTTATTACTCGGTGCCCCGATTCTCATATTATTTGGAGAATCAAAAGTAGATGAGCCTTCACACACATCAGTTTGAGCCAATTGTCCATCAATATACAATGCAACACGATCTCCATCCCAAGTACCAGTCACATGATGCCACTGTCCAAGACTCATTGGCGCGAAGACTGTTGTTTTAACGGCAGAGTCTTGATATCCAGCTATAAAAAATAGAGTTCCCTTTGGATAACTCTGATTGCAATAGACATGTGATGAACCTACCACAGCAAAAGCGAATCCTTGTGAACCAGTTTGAGCGCCGTTAGAAATGATATAACCGTTGACACTAGGTACAGCATCATATTTGATCCGAAATGAAACTGAATAAGGAGGAATATAGTGAACAACAGGCGTATTGAATTGTATATAATCATTCCCATCAAAGCTATACGCACTATCCGCATTCCCAAGCCGATCCTTAGTCAACGTGGCTCCCTTAACAGTACCATGATGCCCATTCCCACTCACATCATTGGCATTGCCATTAAATGGATAATAAGCCACCAGCCCGTTAGTCAATTTCAAGGCTTGGATTTCTTCTTGTTGCGCTTGGTTTTCCTCCTCAAGCTTTTTAATCCGCTTGTTTATCTCCTTGACACAATCACCTATCGTACTGGTTTTGGGATCACAAAGATCACCTGATGCCATTACCAGCGTAGGCATTAATAGGCATATTGAAAGTAGTTTTTTGAGCATGTTATCTCCTTTGATTGAGGTTTAAGTACAACATAGTTTAGTACAACAGATAAAGTTTAGTACAACGAATTACGTGGATAAACGAATTGATTGTGGAATGAGTTATACTATAAACGTTCAAGTTTTCGGATTATGAAAATAGACTAAAAACGTCCGTCAGACCTGCCAGGTTTCCAAAACCTGGCAGGTCTTAAAATCCGAAAACTTGAACGTTCAGAGTATATTATAAATTATCTCAATTATTCTCCTAAACTAAATTCGTTTATCCACGTAATTCGTTGTACTCAATATTAACGTTGTTTGTAGAGGCTTTGAATTTCAACATCTGTGAGAGCGCGGTTGTAGATGCGGATGTCGTCTATTGTACCTTTGAAAAATTCGCTCGTAGAACCAAACGAACTGCGATGCAACGCACCAATAGCCAATGGTATATTGGTATTTGAAGAACTGTGTGTAGCGATTTTAGATGAAACAAGATCACCATTGACATAAAGCTCTAATTGGGCATGATTACTTGGTTGCCTTTTTAAGATGCCAATGATCAACATAAACTGTCCCTTTGATAATTGCGAAATCGGAATAGAAGAGTAACTACTCTTGTTAGCATCATCAAGGAACTGAAACCGTAATTCTGACCATGTAAGCCAGAGTGAATAGCCAGAATTTTTTGGCGTTCCTGCCTCTGTTTGCCCCTTGTTGATAATCTTTGCATGTTGGTAATATTTATCAGCTTTTATCCATGCGCTAATTGTCCAGTCTTGGTTTTCAGCATCCAATTTATCCCCTATTTCCACGTAGGATTTCCCATCGAAATTGGCAGCTAGTCCATATTCTCCCTGCACATAATTGATGTTGCCATGTTCTGTACCATGATTCCCATTCCCACTCACATCATTGGCATTGCCATTAAATGGATAATAAGCCACCAGCCCATCAGTCAAAATCCACCGATTCTTTAAGGCTTGGATTTCTGTTTGCTGCGCTTGGGTTTCCTTCTCAAGCTTTTTAATCCGCTTGTTTATTTCCATGACACAATCACCTATCGTACTGGTTTTGGGATCACAAAGATCACCTGATGCCATTACCAGCGTAGGCATTAATAGGCATATTGAAAGTAGTTTTTTGAGCATGTTATCTCCTTTGATTAAGGTTTAAGTACAACATAGTTTAGTACAACAGATAAAGTTTAGTACAACGAATTACGTGGATAAACGAATTGATTGTGGGCCAGTTTTAATACAACCTATTGATAAAAAAGTTATTATTTATCTGAATATTTTTTTGCTCTAAACCTGCCAGGTTTTAAAAACCTGGCAGGTTTTTTCTCGTTAACGAGAAATGCTGGCACTTGATCCAGTTTTGCTTCTCCCTGAAAATAATGACATCCTTCTTTCGTTTCAGAAATGGGAAAGTCATCGCTGCTAATTTCTGTCAACTCATCGCATAGGAGTCATATTTCCTACTTCCCCTTTGAGTTGCTGGAGTTGTTCCTTGCTGAGTACATTACTAAATCGATGTATAAAGTCTTCTGTCGCTTCTGCCTTGGCTTCTGCCCTAGCTTTTTCCCTAGCTTCGGCTATTTCATCTGGGAACAAAAGTTGAATCAGTTCCTTGGCTGTTGGATCATCTTTAAGTGATTCTATGTTCATGATAGTTGATGGTGAAAGTAGTTTAAAACCCGCTGTCTTATACTTTCTTCCGGCTAGGATAGCAAGTAAAAACAGCATTTCCGCTTGTTCTTGAGGCGCGGCAATTTTATCAATGATGATTTCCGAGGCTTCTCGAATTTCTGCTTGTTTTCCTCCTTTTAAATATGGGGTAAAAGGTAACAAGCCAATCAATCCTTTTTGTTTGATTTCTTGGTAACTTTGTTCCCATAAATTCTTGACTTCATATTGAATGTTGATGGTACCAAAATCATGATTTCCTAACAATTGGCTGTTAGGATTGGGATCAAGATTGAGCAGCAAAGTTTTTACTTTGGGCGTTTTGGTTTTGTGTTTGATCAACACATTGTAGACCAAAATCCGCTCATCTATCGTTTCATCATAAGACGTTTGTACTTCAATGTGAAATACAGTGTCTCTCAGTTTGTCAATATCTGTCTCAACAAGCAACGTCAAAGAATCTGTTTCCCTTTTGAGATAGGCTTCTAAAGTCCTATTCGCATCCAGTATTTTGACCTTTTTGAGTTCTTCCGGTGAGAGATTTTGAAAATCCGGAAAAAAACCAAGAAAGTCGAGAGGATGTAACTCTATAGCCTTTCGACTGACATAATCGATGGGTTTATCAATCACTTTATTTTGTTCCTTATACTCTTGTGAGAATAAAGGGGTGTCTTCATTGTTTCGTTCTGGCAAAAGAGAACCAAACATATCACCTTGTACGAAATCTTTCGAGTTTTTCATATTATTCTATTAAAATAACGACAAAGAGCAAGTCTAAATCCTTGTCGTTATATGTTTTACCATGCAATCAAACCAGCATTGCCGTCTGTTGTATACTTCTCCAGAAAAGTTTTGTTCCTGATAAAAACCTTCAAGGTTTCGCAAACCTTGAAGGTTTTGGCACGAAATTTTTCTGGACAACTATACTTAATATTAACGTTGTTTGTAGAGGCTTTTAATTTCAACATCAGTGAGGGCGCGGTTGTAAATGCGAAATTCATCAATTATGCCAAAAAAGGAATAATTTAATTTACCTTGATTATAATGTGGATTATTACCACTAAAAGTTCCAATGAACCAGTTATGAGCCATATTTAATGCTTCGTCTATAGCTTTTTTCCGAGAATGAGTTGCCGGAAGTAACTCACCATCAAAGTATGTGAAATCGTCTTTCCCTTTTCTCATAAAGAGAAGCTGATGCCAGTTTCTCCCTATAGAAACCTGAGTATTTTGTTCGCTGAAACGATCACTGTCATAGAAAATGAAATTATGAATTTCTTCATAACTTGCTCTGCGATCATAGATTAGACCAAAACCGGGTCTATAAAAATCACTAGTCGTTGTGCTTGAATGTGTGTGACCATCAAATATATATTGTCTATCTGGATTTTGTTTCTTCCAACCTTCAAGAAACACCCAAGTGACAATAGTAAAGTTCCCTATTTTGGAAACATCGCTTTTGGGAGTGATTTGAATATAAGCATTAACTCCATCAAAATTGGCAGCTTGTCCATACTTTCCCTGCACATAATTGATGTTGCCATGTTCCGTACCATGATTCCCATTCCCACTCACATCATTGGCATTGCCATTAAATGGATAATAAGCCACCAGCCCGTCAGTCAAAAACAAGCGCATTTTCAGGGCTTGATTTTCCTTCTCAAGCTTTTTAATCCGCTTGTTTATTTCCATGACACAGTCACCTATCGTACTGGTTTTGGGATCACAAAGATCACCTGATGCCATTACCAGCGTAGGCATTAATAGGCATATTGAAAGTAGTTTTTTGAGCATGTTATCTCCTTTTAATTCGTGACGTTGGATCGTCATAATAGGCATTCTAACGCAGGAGCGTTGGAACGAGAAATTAGAATGAGAGAAAGTTATTGTCACGGCATTTTTAAATAAACGCCCTCATCGTGTTTAGCAAAAGCATTACTCGCATACAACATTTTGATGGCCTTATCGTAATTGTCAAAATTGATTTTTGATACAAATTCTTGTGCCTTATTAAGCATCTTTATATACGGTTCAGCATCACCTCCTCTAGTCAGTCTACGCAAGGTTAATAAATAATCTTCATGGAAAACAGTCGGTATAAAAATACGGCATTGTCCTGCAAAAACTAAATCGGCATTCATCATAATTCTTGCCAAACGACCATTTCCATCAAGAAAAGGATGTACTTCAGAAACCACAAACATAATAAAAGCAGCTCGTGCAAAAGGATTGTCAAGTAGTCTATATAACTCAAATCCCTTAGCTAAAGTCCCTCGTAGTAATTTTGGTAATACAAATTTTGTATTGCCAGCATAATTAATGATTTCTTTAAATTTACCGGGTTGTTTATCTTTTCTGGCTGCTAATAATATTGCATGACGTTTTTTCAATAGCGTCTCGAATATTTCTGGACTGTCAGGGAGAAAACACATTTCGGTAACATTACTAACAATATTATAGGTAGCAATGATATCGTGAGAATCTTCGTGACGATATTCAGAGAGACGATTATTAAACATAATATCCGCAGCCTCTTCAGGGTCAAATTCTGTACCTTCTATAAAATTAGAAAAATAAGCATCAAAAAAAGCAATATTTCGTAAAATTGGTAACGTTTCAGTTAATTCACGTATTGGTAACACTGTGGAACGCAGAGCAGCATTAAGAGACATAAAACGTTCTAATACAGCAGTATCATAAGGTAATCCTTGAGCGCGGGCGCGAGCTGAAGCTGTCTTTAAAACTTCGATTGAGTGAGTCCCAAGAATAGCACTCATAATTTCATTTAATTGCTCATATTCTGGTTTCATCCCAATTGAAGCAGCGAGCGTTTTAGCATTTTCTCTTAAGCGATTAAGTTCGGTTTCGCCCTTTATTTGACAAAGCATTTCCAAGCGTTGTTCTACCACCACCCTATCCACTGTTTTACAAATTCCGCTTCGCTGTCGACTTGGCTGAAGATTTTCTAGCAGAGTACGTTCATAACCTGATAGATATAAAGTTTCTAAATACTTACTTGTACCCTCTTTAGAAAATTCATTTTTTATGAGTTGGATTGTTAAGCCGGGTAAAGACAAATTGCGACGATAAGAATAAGTTAAAAACAGTGTTCCACCCAATTTCACATCACCCTCAAAAGCGGTACGATGACTAATGATTGCACCCGGAAACAAATGACTCGCGATTTGATATCGATTTCGATAAATGATTTCTAAGGGAGCATCTTCGAGGTTAGTCGTATAAACCTTTGGCGCGATTTTACAAAGTAATCCTGCCTTCAGTTGTTGAGAAATTTGTTTTGATTTTCCATTATTCTTTGAACTGAATACAATCTCAGGCGAAAATTTTTTCATAAGCAGACTCAAATCTCATTTATGGGATAATTTTACAACATAATAGCAATTTATGGGATAATTTTATAACATAAGAAGATATTTTGGATAATTTTATAACATAAGGAATGAGGGTTCAATAAAATACGAAAATTGAAACCTGACAGGTTTTTAAAACCTGTCAGGTTTAGCACCAAAAATGTGCAAATTATTAAGTCCTCATTCCTAAGGGTAACTGGGGTAATGTTAAATTTTAGTTATTGAGTTCACTGAATTAACAGAATAGGCTATATTTTATTAAGTTAACCGAATAATGTTTTCATTTTACAAATGTTAATTTTATAAAAATAAATTTATAACTATGTTAAAATTAATTAATATCTCTATATAGAGAATAATCAAATTAAGGAACGTGCTGACAAGTAGAGACGCATGGCTTAATGTAGAGACGCATGACCATGCGTCTCTACTATGGTGTTTTTTCGTGCAATGTATAGGCAAAAGGAAAATGCTATATATCTTGTACTCCAAATAGGAATAAACTATGTCACGAGTATTTAATTTTAGTGCGGGCCCAGCGGTATTGCCTGAACCGGTGTTAGAGCAAGCTAAAGCGGAGTTGCTTGATTGGCAAGGTAGAGGGATGTCGGTGATGGAAATGAGTCATCGCGGTAAAGAATTTGTGTCAATTGCGGAACAAGCGGTGGCTGATTTGAAGGAATTATTAAATGTTCCAGACAATTACAACGTTTTATTTTTGCAAGGCGGTGCCACGACTCAATTTGGTATGGTACCAATGAATTTGCTTGGTGGTAGTAATGAAGCAGACTATTTTAATACAGGTTTGTGGTCAAAAAAAGCTGTTGCTGAGGCAAAAAAGTTTTGTCAAGTTAATTTAGTGACTGATTCAGCCGGTAATAATTTTACCACGATTGCTGAACCTAGCACTTGGAAATTGAGTCCCAACGCCGCTTATGTACATTACACCCCTAATGAAACTATCAATGGTTTAGCTTATGACACAATGCCCGATGTTGGTGATAAACCTTTAGTGGCGGATATGTCTTCAACAATTTTGTCTCGTCCATTGGATGTATCCAAATATGGATTGATTTATGCGGGGGCGCAAAAAAATATGGGACCCGCTGGGATAACTGTGGTGATTATACGTGAGGATTTAGCAAGTAATCCTTTACCAAAAACGCCAAACATGTTGACTTATAAAACCCACATTGATAGTGGTTCTATGACCAACACACCACCGACTTATGCATGGTATATGGCTGGATTAGTGTTTAAGTGGCTTAAGGATTTGGGCGGTTTGGCAGAAATGGGTAAACGCAATCAGCGTAAAGCGGAAATGTTATATACTGCCATTGATAATTCCGCGTTTTATAGTAATCCAGTTGATCCAAAATATCGCTCTTGGATGAATGTACCGTTTGCGTTGGCAAATGACGATTTGAACAAAACTTTTTTAGCGGAGGCTAAAGAAGCGGGTTTGGTAACGTTGGCAGGGCATCGGCTAGTGGGTGGTATGCGGGCGAGTATTTATAACGCAATGCCAGAAGAGGGTGTACAAGCGTTAATTAATTTTATGAATGATTTTGAAAAACGGAACGGCTAATGTATAAAATACTAACTTTAAATAATATTTCTTCCAAAGGTTTAGAACGTTTACCACGTGATCGTTATGAAACGGCTTCAGAAATCCAACATCCTGATGCGGTGCTATTACGTTCCTTTAAAATGCACGATTGGACAATTCCAGAAACGTTGAGAGCGGTTGGACGTGCTGGCGTGGGCGTTAATAATATCCCTATTGATAAAATGAGTGCGCGTGGCATTCCTGTCTTTAATGCACCTGGTGCTAATGCCAATGCAGTTAAAGAACTTGTGTTAGGTTGTATGTTATTAGCCTCCCGTAATATGCTGCCAGCCTGGGACTATGCACGTAACCTAAAAGGCACAGATGCGGAAATTACCAAACAAGTTGAAGCGGGTAAGAAGAAATTTGTTGGTTTTGAATTATCTGGACGTACCCTTGGCGTAATTGGCTTAGGAGCGATTGGGGTTAAAGTCGCTAACGCTGCTCAAGCATTAGGTATGAAAGTGATTGGTTATGATCCCAAAATCACAGTCAAAAATGCCTGGCAACTCCAAGCACATGTCAAACAAGCGTTAAGCGTTGAAGACATGTTATCAAAAGTTGAATTTCTCACAGTACATGTTCCCTTTTTAGAAGCGACTCGCCACCTTATCAGTGCCACTCGTTTACAAAATGCCCGTGAAGGTTTGGTGATTTTCAATTTCTCCCGTGATGGGATTGTAGATGAAACCGCTTTGAGTGAAGCGATTAAAGCAGGACGAGTTAATGGTTATGTGTGTGATTTTCCAAATAACCTATTAATAAATCATGAAAAAGTGATTAATTTGCCGCACCTTGGCGCATCAACTAAAGAAGCAGAAGAAAATTGTGCAATTATGGTGGCTGATCAAGTGCGTGACTATTTAGAAGATGGGGCCGTGCATAATTCGGTCAATTTTCCAGAAATGGAAATGCCACGTAATGGAGGACAACGTTTACTGGTTGTTAATTCCAATGTGCCTGGCATGATTGAGTGCATTTCTAAATCCCTTGCCGATGCTAACCTCAATATTTTGGATTTGCTGAATCGTTCACGCGGTGATATTGCATGTACTTTGGTTGATGTCAACAATGCGATACCACAAACTGTGGTAGATGATATCCAATCTAAAGAAGGTGTATTGACAGTGCAGACATTATAACTTCCAAAAGTAGAGACACACAGCCGTGTGTCTCTACGGGAGTGCAAAATTTATTTTGCGAGCTGAAACTTTGGACTCCAATATCACTATTCACTCTTTATTTAATAAAGCCTTAAGATCAGCAAATGGTGTGTGGGTAGACGATGATTGTTTTTGATCATTTGATGTTAATTCACCATATTCTGCATCTAAATGCCGTGAATGCTCATTGTCATGACAATAAACACACAATAACTCCCAATTACTACCATTTGTTGGATTATTGTCATGGTTGTGATCTTTATGATGGACAGTAAGTCCTTGAAGGTTTTCGCGAGTAAATTCACGCTCGCATCGTGTACAAATCCAAGGATAGAGTTTTAGTGCTTGTTCCCGATAGCCATGTTCCCGCACTGCTTGATTACGGTGTGCCTCAGTAACAATTTTATCTAACCTCTCCGTGTTTATTTCCTTCTTCCTCTTTAGCATTATGTATATCCTCTCGTATTGTAAATGTCCATGTGATTCCCTTATTTTGTGCCGTCTTGATGACTATAATCGAAATCCATCTAATACTAAAATAAGCATTAGGAATCAGATATCCAAACAACCACTTCCTGTATAGCCAGGTTTATGGATTATTTTATAGTTTTGCGCTTTACTTCCTATATAGCTCATAGTAAATTTTCTGATTATAACGAATTTTGGGGACACCCCCCTAACCCCCCGTACACAGGGGGAAGTCCCAAAATAGAAAAATTAAAGCAAAGTGTCGAATGATGTTTGGTTCCACCCGTGTACGGGGGGTTAGGGGGGTCTGGTGTCCCCAAAATCTGTTACAATCAGTAAATTTTTAATTGAATTGGAATTTAATGAACAGTTAATAGGCAATCAATTCTATTCGCCGATTAAGGGCATTAATTTTCGTCTAACGTATAAAGAGGTAGATTTAATTGTAGTGGCTCTCTTTTTCCCTTACCAAGCGTGATTATAGCGTTTCCCGATTGGATAAAGTACAACCTCCCCTAAAATCCCCTCCTTAATTAAGGCTAATCTTTACCCACAAGTAGGTAAGCCTATTGAAATCAATAGGTTTTTGTTATAGGGAGATATCACTCTAAAAGGAAACTGGCAAAAATTTGTCCTCTCGTAATGCTTGGATTTCATGGGTGTTACGATATGATATAACCTTAAACTTGAATTTTTGTTTTCCGATCCAGATAAAACTCATCAAGAGCTGTTAAGGGACACTACCTTATTTTTCAAGAAAGTAAATAAAAAACTTAGTTTCTGAATTATTGACTCCCCTCCAGAAAGTCAAAAACGGCAGTACATTAATGACTTTCCGGAGGGGAGTCAATCAGGAAATTATTTCGTACTTATTCCTAATGCTTATTGAGTATTATTGATATTTCCAGCTTGTGTTAATTGAATTTGAAGTCCATTGGCAACAATTGCGAAATAATGCAAAAATCCAATCCAAAGCAGAGTTGTACCAAACATCTCTAACACCTCCTCTACTACCTTAAAAGTATGTGTGACAAAATATTTTCGCTCAATGGAAAAATAATCTTTGATTGAGTTATAAAAGGTATCAATATCGTCCAATCCTTCAATGAAATCTATGCTTTGAGCAACTATCCAACATCCAAAACCCAAAACAAGATAGCGAATAAGATTTAAACGCCAAAAAGCCATCCAAAGAAATATAGTAATCCCCAAGCCACATACTGCAAACATGGGTGCAATAAATGTGTGCCAAGAAAAAGAGGGATTCTTCAAAAAAAATCCGATAAACCAGCCTTGTTCGTCACTGTCTTTTGTTGCCATACGTTCAAGTGCTCCTCCCAGTTTTTCGTGGATTTCAGCAAAATCATCGATGCCAATCCATAAGAAAAACATTCCAATTAATATCCAGCCCCACATCTTTGCACGAGAGATGCAATGCGCTTGAACGATTGCGATTAGAAAAACTGTCACTCCCAAAATTTGTGCTTGTATAGAAGAAAACCAAGTAGGTATTGATTTCTCACGGGCAATGTTCCAGATACGTCGGATACTTTTATCCCCGAAAATGTCCATATAGTTAAAAACGTAATCGCAAACTATAAGCAAGACTTCAGCTACTATGCACGAAATGAAGATAATCTTAATCCACTGTTGCATGTTGATCATCCTGACTTCGCCCGTATTCATTTCTACTTTGTGTGTTGTTTCATTTGTCATATCAAATCCGTTGGTTTAGGAAAAAAAGCGTG
>JAUCGK010000112.1 GCA_030378085.1 Candidatus Parabeggiatoa sp. HSG14 | reverse complement strand
GCAACACTTCAGAACCACTTTGAATCAATACCGCCGTTTGTGAATCCTCAAAAATAATATTGTCATTGGGGTAGCCTTGAAAAAGCTTAGTTGCAATTTCCTGATCTAAGTCATCAAATTTGTCCTTGGCTTCCCAATACCCCCACGCTAACCGCAACGCATCCTTGACGATGCCATCTAAACGCACCGAGGTATTTTTCTTGGTTTTATAATACAACTCCGGCACAACAATAAAATTTTTAGCCTCACAATAACTATTCAGTAAATTTTCAAACGCGCCCCGAATGGATTGTTCATTTCTCGATTCGCCGTGTTGAATTATACTTTCAAGTTTTTTGTAATATGTTTGAATTTGGAGTCTTGACATATTTGATAACCTTAAATTCTAAAATTTGTTGTTTCGGGAATGAGGTACGATTTCCCGAAACCTAAACGTTACTTGAGTTTAGGGAAATCCACCGTGTGCAATGAACGAAACAACCATTAAATTGGCGAAGGTATTGATAATACACCCATAAAATAATATTATTAAGCATCCTAACCAAGTTTCAAAACAAGAATTATTGACAACCCATTTAAAAGCTGACTTACGCTATTTTTTACGAATAATTGGTTTAGGAAGTTTTTTTAAAGTCTCCCCAGCACCATTATAAAGAGGAAGCCCAAACAAATTTTCTGTTTCACAATGAGTTGGTTGAGGATACTGAAAATAGCGAAGATTTTTGGCAGCAACGAAAAAGAGGCGTCGTCTTCTCTGAGGTGTACCATAATCAGCAGCCATTAGTTCTCTGTGTGTTACTTGATAACCTATTTCTTTAAAAGATTTATAGATTTCTTCAAGCATGTTAGCTGATTTAACTTGAGCCAAACCATAAACATTTTCCATGACGACTATTTCTGGTTTAAGGGCATCAACATGTCTAATGTAATAACGATATAAAATTCCTAGCGGTTCTTGAGTGGATTTCTGTTTGCCAGCGACACTGAATGGTTGACAAGGTGGACCACCAATAATGATGTCTGGATTTTTGCCAATAATTTTTTTGACAGTCTTCGGCTCTAGTTTAGTAATATCTGCTCGGAGAAAATTCCATTCTGGTCGGTTGTGGTTAATTGTAGCTTCTGCCCATTTTTCAATATCAGTAGAGAATGCCGTTTCAAATTTCACCGAAGAATTAGAAGCTACCTCAAAACCTAAATCTAATCCTCCTGCTCCAGTAAAATAAGATGCAATTTTAAGAATGTTTCTTTTATTTAATCGTTCAAAATACTTAGCAACTGCCGATGCTAGAGCTGATGCTAACTTAATTGGGACAGCATTGCCAATTTGCTTTTGAACCTGACCAAGTGTTCCTTTAAATTCGTAATCAATAGGGAAATCTTGTAATGCTGCGGCCTCTCTAGGTGTTATATAGCGATTTTCCCTAGAATGAACAAATTTGTTAAAAATATAAGCTGTTACAGTTAAAGAGGGCTTATCATCTTCGAGTTTCAAAAGACGCATATTTGGCCCACCAGTTTTCTTTTTTCCTTTCCTTACAAAGCTCTCATGCTGTAAGTGTTCCGGCAAGTCACCCATCTTTCCGCCCGGAGACAAAAGGCTCATGCGTTCTAGTACAACCCCAGTGTATTCTCTTGTTTCATGATTGGGAATATTCATAGGTTAATGTTGCGTAAAATTGGCTCTTCCAAAGTAATAATAAAATCAAATACTCTTCTCAAGTCTTCAAGCATAATAGCTTGGGTTCCTTCTATATTCTTTATATCTTCCTCTAACCCCCAGTACATATTAATAAATGGAGTCACATACTCTTTTCCGTGACGGTAAGCTGGAAGATTAGATATAAGAGCGGTTTTAAATTCTGGATTAGATTTTAACTGAGTTCCAATTTTCAAAGATTGATAGATTCCTTTTTTAATATCATCAGTGCGATCCATACCAACACTGGTTTTACTATCACTAATTGATTCCGATTTTGGCCATGAATTATTTTCTTTGGCTATTTTAGGTGGGTTTCCACTTGCATTTGCTAAATAATATATTTTGTTGGATCGATCTTTTTGAGAATAAGCATTTTTAGCTTCCAACCAAAGTGCAGTAATCGTATTTATAAAAAATCTATTTGATGGGTTGACGAGAAAATCAACCAACGATTTAAAAGGCCATAAATGGTCACCGACTTTACCAAGCTCAATGTATTGATTGTTGTGAAGATAGATGGCAGAATAACACTCTCGCAGTTGTGAGTTTGTGATCGTTAATTTCTCATGTTCACCATTTAGACAACTCTCTTTAACTTTGAATACAAAAGGATATGTTAAGAGTGGGGCTGACTTTACTTCAGCTAAAATTATCATTCCGTTACTATGCTTTAATATTGCATCAGCTGTTTCTGTTCCCCCAACTGCAATAACTTTTTCTAACTCTGGATACAGTTTTTCTATAAATCGTAAAATCACTTCACTACTAAGTTTTCCTAAAGCACCAGACTGTGGTTTTGCAGCTTTTTGATAACTCCATTTACCACCGTTTGAATAGCAGGGAGAGCAAAGATTTATAAAACCTAGATAGGCATTGTAATCTGTTGGTGTATTGCTACATGCTTCAATATTTTTCTCTAATCCAGAGGTTGCATCTATATAGGCTGCTGACATTATTAAATCGAAGTAAAAGGCTTTTTTGCTCGAATCTTGATTTTTTAACCAAGACAGCAAAATGTCAACTTCTGTACGCCAAGGATAATTTATTAAAGGTTCATGACCATTAATGCTATTTATATCAAATGTCATTTTGTGAATTTATGCTATAGAGTTATAATTTTGTGGCAAAGATCATGCCTTTTACAACGGGAAGCGTCCCCTCATTACTTCCTAATCAGAGTTTGAGAACTAAAAAAACACCGTGTAAAATTTACTTTTTATTGTCTGAATCAGGATTTGCAGGATTTAAGGATTTACAGGATAAGATTATGATTTTAAACTATAAAATCTAAAAATCTCGTGAATTCTGATTCAGACAAAATAGGTGAATAGTGGTGGGTTTCAGCTTCGCTTCTACCCACCCTACGATTTAGTATTTAACCCGTGCTACGCTTGCTCCGGTTACCACAATTTGAATAGCAGGGGAGTAAAGATTTATAAAACCTAAATGGGCATTTTCTCAATAATTTTCATCGTTTCTACACTGACGGTACAAACCCGTTTCAATAAGTCAATAACGTGTTCTTTGTAATCGGCGAAGCGATAGGTATTGAACTTTTCGGCGATGCTTTTATCGCGGGGGTTCTTTTCTTTGTACTGGTCCAAAATCCATTCTAAGGCACTGCGGTTGCCAAGTTTGTAGTCCCAAGCTTTGGGGGGAATGCCTTGCAAAGTGGTGATTTGGTCTAGGTAGATTTTACCCGCTTCTTTGTCGGCTTTGAGTTTGGGTTTGTTTTGCTTCTTGGTTTCTATGTCTATTTGCTTGAGTTTGTATTTTTTGGCCTTTTCGTAATTTAGGTGTAAGTCCATTAGTTGCTTGCCCCAGTTTACCCATTGGGAGAAGTCCTCATAAAACGGGAGGCGAGGAAATTCACGCTTTAAGTTGAGTTCGTATTTTTGCCGGTAAGCTGGGTTGTGTAGTACGGCGTAAGTGTAGTGGAATATGTTTTCCTTGGTTATGGTGTTGTCTTGGTAATGGGTTTGGAATTGGTTTAAGCCCCAGTCGGTTATGTTGTCGGTGCGATTGCCTTCGGAATCGTAGCGGTAAAGGGGGAGGCATTGAGTATCACCCGTGAAATGTAAATCAACTAAGTATTTGGAAGATAATATATTAAATACTTTACTTGAAGTATTAATAGCAATTAATTGATTTTCTTTATTATTTTTACTAAAAAAAGTACGATTTAGAAAATCACACTTTAATAATTTAGGTTCGTAATGGTAATATTTTTTTGTAAATGGCCTATACATTGACGGTCTAATATTGGTTTTATTGAACGATTGTTCATAACCTTTTACAACTGCTTTCCTCAGTTCTCTTGTCCATTTTATGGAGTTATCTACATCATCAATTATTTCTTCTTGTTTTTTGTTTTTGTGTATATTACTTTGTTTATTTATAATATCCACAAAGAACTTCCCTTTGTTTATCAAATTTTGTTCATTAAAATCAAAAAACCATTCATCAGCACCACTATTTGACCCTAAAGAAAACAACTTAAAAATGGCCCGTTCCTCTTTCTGTGACTTAGCCAATTTAGTCTCTTTATTAGCCAAAAGCAACAAATCATCAAAATCATTATCAGCAATGTTAAGCCAATTGTGATTTTTATCCGGCATAATACGTTCAAAATTCAAGCTGTCTAGTGTATTATCCCTCAAATATTCCTTTTTTTCATCAGCTTTAGCATAATCACGAATTGCATTGTAATAAATTTTACAATCACTAGATTTTTCATCTTTAATCAAAAAATAAACAGCTATACCAACACGAATTGCATCACTAAACACATTGCCACTTTCTTTACGTCGTCTTTCACCACTTGTTCTAGCATTACCTTTTAAATCAATCGCATAAATAGCATTGAATTCTTCAGCAACCACCTTTCTAAAGCCGTCATAAGTCCTAGCTTCAAGAAATGAACTATTAGACACAAAAGCAATTACTCCATTCTTATCTATCCGGTTACTTGCCCAACGCAAAAACCGCGCATACATATCATAAATTTTAATTAAATTTTGTGTGGAACTACCTTCAACATAAGTCCGCTTAATATCATTATCTATCGCTGGATACTCACGATTCTTATTGTTATCGTTCTCATTCTGTTGATTCGCATTATAAGGCGGATTCCCAATAATAACTGAGATTTTACGCTTATTCTGTTCCTCAATTCGTTTAGCATTTTCCTCACCTAAACCCAAAGATAAATCACTTTGTTGATGTTTATAACCAGTACCATGTGCGAAACCCACATTATCTAGTGTATCCACAAAGCAAATATTACTAAACTCTTCATATTCTCCCATCTTTTGCTGATAGGTATACTCAATATTCAAATTCGCAATGTAATAAGGCAAAATCGCCACTTCATTGCAATGAATTTCATTCTTATACTTTGCTGGCAACCTACTGATAGGCAAATACTCAATTAGCTCCGTGATAAAGGTACCAGTGCCAGTCGCCGGATCCAAAATCGAAACATTATCATCAGATAACAAGCGGTTAAAATGCTTATCCAACAAATAATCAGTACTTCTAATCATAAACTGCACAATTTCATTGGGCGTATAGACAATGCCTAATCTATCCGCGCCTTTGGGATTGTAAGTTTTATAAAAATTCTCATAAATCACTTTGAGAAATTTTTGCTTTTCGTGATGGTTACTGATATTAGCCGCTTCTCGCCGAATGACTGCATAATAACTTTCAATGGATTTCAACGTCTCCCGCCGTACCTTCCCCGTAAAGAACGTATTAACCACAGACTCTAACTCTTTGGCGATCACATTTTCCCGATGGAATTGGCTCTCATTAAACACCGTCAAGAAAATATCTTCCGTCAAAATATGCTGAATGATCATCTCCCGAATATCAAACTCATTGATTTTGGGATTGATAGATTCCTGACAAAGTTTAAATAGCTTTTTAAAAGCTGCCAGAAACTTTTTACTGGTTTGGCTCGCTATGGTAGAACGCAAAGCCTCAACAACAGTGGGCAAGTCAGCCCTAAATTGCTCAATAGCTTGCCTAAAATCTTGCACTTCTGGGCGTTCATAATTGATAAACTGATTGAGAATTTTATCAAGTTTATCCGGTTCCTTCATATTGATTCGCAACACTTCAGAACCACTTTGAATTAATACCGCCGTTTGTGAATCCTCAAAAATAATATTGTCGTTGGGATAACCTTGAAAAAACTTAGTTTCAATTTCCTTATCTAAATCATCCAGTTCGTCCTTGGCTTCCCAATATCCCCACGCTAACCGTAAGGCATCCTTGACGATGCCATCTAAACGCACCGAGGTATTTTTCTTGGTTTTATAATACAACTCTGGCACAACAATAAAATTTTTAGGCTCACAATAACTATTCAGTAAATTTTCAAACGCGCCCCGAATAGATTGTTCATTTCTCGAACCACCGTGTTGAATTATACTTTCAAGTTTTTTGTAATAAGTTTGAATTTGGAGTCTTGACATTTTTATTTGATCACCTTTTTATTTGATCACCTTAAATTCTAACCACATATTATACAATATTTCCATAAATTGCCGATAGCATAATAATAGGTGATTTCTATCATTTACTTTTCATTCGATGCTTGCTTGCAAATCTTTTTCAAATTTTGCAGCCATTTTGCAAATACGTTTAACATCATCCCAGTTGTCTAACACCACCGGTATCAATTGTTGATAATCTCGTCTAGTCTTTTTTGGTTTACCATTTTTTGTTCTCAACAAACGACGGGGTTTTTTATAGCGTTGGTTGCTGATAATCATATCCGGTTTATACACACATTCAAGTGGTTTGTCAGGCAGCGCATGATAAGTTGTTTGAATATCGTGTGCTGCCAGTATCCACGCCTCAGTATTATCAGCCGGAATACATAGCACTAATTTCTTATCAATGACAGGTTCACCTAACCAAGTCATTACACGTTTCGCCAGTGCCTCGCAGGTGTCTTGAACGGGAGGACAAGGCTTGGCACAGTTAATTTCGTCTTCACGCGCCACATCAGCGTCAATATGAATAATCAATAAATCTATATTGAGTTTGTTAAAAAAAGCTGTTAAATTTCCAAAATCGTTGGTCAAGTTTTGACACCAAGTACGTATACCTTTCCAACCACCACCATAAGCACCTTGATGTCCACCAAGTCCTTGAGTTTCAGCAATTTCTGGTTGTATCAGTTGACAATGGCAATCTAAAAAGTGATTGAGTAGTGAGCGTAACAACATAAAATCTGTCACACCTTCTGCAACAATCCCTATCTTTTTTTTCATAATGCCGGCACACCACCTAAATATCCCATTACCCATAAACGCGATAACGTTAAACCTTTCTTGCCTTCTTCTAATAATTCCTCTGTGACTGTGACATGACGTATTGTGGTGTATCCCTTACTATCACGATCTATCGCAAATAAACGCACTCTTTCATCACTAATATCAATACCATCTAACACTAAGGGATTATGTGTGGTCAAAAAAGCTATCGGTTGACGGGGATTACCAAAGATAGCCTGGCAGAACGATTTAGCCAGAGCGCGTACTAAACGAGGATGTAAGGCTTGATCAAAATTTTCAACCGCAAACAGAGGCGGCGCATAAGGGTGCATGGCGAGTGTTAATAGAAAAAAGACATAAAGGCTGCCTTCGCTGGTATCATAAGCTGTGAACTTATTATTATCTTTTCGCATCAAAAAATCAGTAAAGCGAAGAATTTTTTGTAAGCGAGGCACGACAGGGGAGAGAATATCAGTTGTTGGTGAGACTACCGCAATACTGTCAATCCAATCCAATAAATCAAGTACCTCATCCAAGTCTAGATGACCATAAGTTTCATTTTCGACATCAATGAGATCGTGCATGGCATACGCGAGTCGATTTCCAGAAAGTCCCATAAAATGGCTAGAAACTGATCTCATATCGGTAATGGCATCACAGAGCATCGGTGTCGTTGGGGTATAAATGGCGTAAGATTTCAGTCTTGAGGAAAACGCTGAAAATAATTTGCTGCTGGCTGGTTTGGATTCAGAAAGAGTTAAATGGATAGCTGCTTTGGCTCCTTCATCATGAGTAAAAGCATCATAGTGTTGATGTTTTATTGGAAAAGTGCCATAAGTTTCAATTTTTTTATCTTTACGCTTTAAAATCAGTTGGTTATTAAGTTCTAAGCTTTCAGCATGGTAGGACCAAGTTCCTGAAGGATTATCATTAGCGGGTTCTAATTCAACCGCATAATGCCACTGTTCATTTTCCTTTACATCTTGCCACTGTAAAGATAAACCAATTTGAGGCATATCTACATTTTCAAAAGAAGATTTATACAATTGTGATGCACTTAAACGTACACCACGTCGTTGCAAGGCTTCATTATCTACTGTGCCATTCATTGCTGCGCTCAACATTCCAATCGCTTCTAATAGGGCGGTTTTACCACTCCCATTCGCGCCAATTAATACATTCACTTGCCCCGGTTCAAATTCTTGATCAACAATAGATTTAAAGCCTTGAATATGGATTTTTTTTAGTTCGCTATACATTTAGTTATCCTTTAAAGCTGTTTTTCATTTTATTTAGTTTAAGGAGGAGAGTACAACGAATTTTAAAAAAAACATCGAATACAAATAAGTTGACTATTCGTTGTCGTTTTTCTAATTCGTTGTACTACATGCTGTCAATTTTGCTATGAAACAGCAAACCCTGTATGTTTTCTTCGGTATTGTATGTGATAAGCCAACACAATATCCTCTTTTGGTACACCTAATGCCACGAAATCATTTGCGATACCATCTTCCGTTCCATCATGCTGTATCCAAATTTTACTCTCCTTGATGTCTATGTGTAACACACAACCACGAATCTGTTTATGATCATGCCAGCCAATATTGACTAATTGATAGTGATCATGTTCCTTATCAAAAATCTTATGTACTTCAATGTCGCCATACGAGGGCTTACAATGACTATATTCTTTAATCAAGTTTTCAATGTGAGTTCGATAGTTGTCTAGTTTTGCCATTGGTACTTAAATTTCGTGCGCTAATTTTTCTTGAAGCCAGAGATTGACTAATGTTTCCATTGATACACCTTTTTGCCAAGCAATTTGGCTTATTTTAGTCACCAATGTCGGTTCTATGGCACAATACTTACCTTCAGATTGAATATCGACTTCAAAATTCACTGGTTTAGTTTGTTCCCAATAGTCAGTCACATCATGGTTATCCCAAAATTCACCGATTTCAAGAACCGATTTTGCTTGTGAAATAGAACTTTTATTTTCGTTCATATTGTCTCCTTTCTGTACTCGTCATATCTCGTGCTGAGAGAATCAAGGCACGTTTGTCTTTTTTATGGATAAAGAAAATAATAAGGTAGCGTCCAGCCGCTGTTTGTCCAAGTGCAAAGTAGACATTTTCATCTAAACGATGCCCTTTTTCAACAAATCTAAATTTAGGTTTATTAGTCAATACCTCTTGAACTTCGTTTACAATAACACTATGCTTTTTTTGTAATTTTTCTACAATCTCATCAAGCCAAATAAAACCAGTAATTTTCAAAATATTTCCTTTCATTTGTAGGGTAGTGGTTGCCTATATTAGTGGATTGACAGTATAAACGGATTTTTTAGGGGGAGTAAAAATGACAGTTTAATAATTATTGACGAGAATAAACCTAAAAATAAATCCGTTTATACCGCTAATCCGCTGTACTAAGTGCTACATTCAAACAAACAACCGTCAACCATGAATATCTAGTACAACGGATTGACGGTATAAACGGATTTTTTAGGAAGGGTGCTGGTTTTTAAACTTTCTTCCACAACGTTACCCACACCACCAGCCACTAAGAAAATCTAACCGGCTTTTGCCATCATAGATAAAATATCAGTCCTTTCTAAACCAGCGAAACCAATCCAACCATTGCCGCTTTGTAATTGGGGGAGTATTTGTTTTTGGTGGTTCGAGAAGTCCATGTAGGGGATTTTGGGCTTCGCGTTCTTTGCGTCGTCCCCTTATGTAAATTGAAACAATAAAAAATGCGAATGTTAACCAAATTACTGAAATACTTTTCCAAGAGCCTAAAAGTGAAAAATATTCTAATAATATTTTGTCGTACTCTAAAGGAAAAATTGTTGCCAAAGAAATTACACCAACAATTAATAGAATATTTATCCACGCAAGCTCCCAATTAGCTCTGCCAAAAAATGTCTTGAGTCCTAAAAGAATAATTAACACTACTGATATTGCTTTTTGTGCACGAACTGGAAAAAAAAGAAAATGAATCATAAAAAAAATTATAAGCAAGAAAAAAATGAGTTTTAAATGCCAGCTTTTTTCAAATTTGTATTCACTTGGAAGGAAAATTTTTTCCCAATCATCAAGTATAGGCGTGGGAATTGTTTCATCCTTTAATATACGTTCTATTTTCACAAATTCTTCTTTAGGATATTCTTTTATAACAGTTCCAAGAATTCCTTTCCACTTGGGTTGATCTTGCACAACAAGCGGTATAACAATTCGTGGATCAATATCTAAGACTTTATCAAAATTTACTACATATATTTCAGGAAGTTGGTCAATGAGGTAACCTATACGCCCTGCAATAACAAATAAAAGTGAGCTATTAGGTTCATATTTAACAAAAGGGTTCCAAAACCATACAAACCATTTAGCTTTCCTTTGTTCTTTTGTTAGTGAATAACCACGCAACGCATTTTCTACCTCTGGCTTAGGCAACAATGTAGCCAAATTCAAAGCAGCACGACTTGCTAAATATTTATCCTTGTGCCATAGAAATGGTATGAGCATAAGAGCAGCTTTGGGTGTACCAATCTCTCGTAAGTCATCAAGTCTATCGTATTTCCTTGCTATAAGCAAATTTCCTAATAGTGGTGCGGCTATATCCCCCATACTTCTTAATGCTGAACGTATTTCATTAGATATATTTTTGTCATGATAATAATTGTCCAATACTTTCGCTGCATCATCCAAATGAGTCATCGAAAGAACATTAGCCGCTGCCACACGTTGTTGTTTACCATCTTCAGTATCAGCCAAAATATCAGCTAAATATTTAAAAATCGTTTTCCCTCGATCCGTTGTATTGGAAGCAACCGCTGCAAAAGCCCTGTTAATGGCTTCACCTTGTTCACCTTCCGAACCCAACTGAGATTTAAAATCCCCTATAATTTCATCAGCTAACTCAGCACTTACTTGTTGAGCATCAGCTATACACTCAAATGCCATAATACGATTTTCAGCATAAATAGCCTGTATCAAATCCGTGCTATCATGATCAAGTCCACACCAAATCTTAACCACTTCCCGCCAAGTATCTGGATTTTTTTTAAAACGTGTCAATATTTCCGTAATATCATAACGCAGAGCAACTGCCGCAAAAAATTCCTGTAAAGTTAGATGAGCAAATTGATACCGCTCGCCACCATCAATCTTTTGCAACAAACCACTCCGATTAACAATTTCCTCCAACAACAGATCTGCATCCTTATCAGTCAAATTTAAAGTTGGCAACACTTTTTTAATTTCTGCTAACACTGTCTCCATCTTCATTGTGCGCCAATCTGGTTTGTTTTCTACTCCACCACCTTGATTAAAAAAAGCCAAATGTCGCAACACAGCTTGCTTTTTAGCAGCCTCATAATGGTTATGTTCCCGATGCCACTGTTCTAATAACACCTGTGTAGCTTCACTATAAAACTTCGCCCGTGAATGTGGCAACACAAAAGCCGTATCCGTATAAAGATAAGCAATAATAGTTAACAATAAAGGATTTCCTGCCAATTGCATAATCCGAGGACGTTCATGTAACGTATGGATAAGTTGTTTTACTGATTTACCAGGTGACATGTCTTTTTGCCAAGGCTGTAAAAACTGTTGGATTTCGTTATCACGAAAACTATCAATCTCTAAGGTTTGGTCAGTTTTAGTAGCAAATTCATTGTGATACACTGCCTTACGACAGGTGATTACCGCCCGACATTGAGAGTATTTATCTAACAATTCACTGATTTTATCAACAACAATTTGTCGCCCTTCACTACTCACTTCATCCAAACCATCAAACAACAGCATTAAAGTCCCATTTTCAATACCGATTTCTACAAAATTACGCGCATTAGGAAAATCTTTTTTATCTAATTCTTTAACCAAATCATCCAACAAATCATCCTCTCGTAGATGACCAATTTCCAGCAAAATGACCACGGGCTGTTTGGGCAACCGCGTCAAATTCCCCTCAGCATAAGATAACGCAATATGTTTCAATAACGTTGATTTACCTGCGCCCGGCTCTCCCACTACCATTAAACGTTGATGCTCAGTAATTGCTTGGTAGGCATCAATCCGTTCATATTCTTTGGTTCCCTTAACTTTGAGTGGTATATAAACCTCGTGCATTTTCAAGGGGCGATTATCTGGGCGAAATGGCACTTTGAACTCTCGAAAGTTTTTAATCAAAGCTTGGCGGTATTTACGCAAGGCAATTTTGCGGAACGGACGATATCCGGCTAATCGACGATAGAGCCAATTTTTTGTTGAGGTAAAAACATGGATAATAAATTTATTTATAGCTTCACGGAGAAAATGAAAGATGAAAAAGACAATGGCTAAACTCCACCCCATCACCGCTAATTGATTTTCCATAAATTTTTCAAAACCCGATTTAGGAATGTTGACAGTTTGATAAGCCTCCTCATACCATTCCTCAACTTGACTAATACTTAAGCCTTGTGCTTTCGCATTTTCACCAAACAACAAATGCAATTCTTGTAAGGTTTTTTGCGGTTTATTGTGTTCAATATCCCGTTGGGCACGTTTTTGGATTTCAGCCATTAACACATCACGGGGGGAGGGATTATTATTTTCGGCTTTAGTGGAGAGGGTTAGGCTTAAAAAGCTTAGTAATATTGCGGTTAAAATAAATAGAAAATGTTTTTTAATCATTGTGTTGTTCCATATCATTTTTTTCACGGTATTTGGGTACAAAAGCAAATTGAAAATTCTTTCAATTTTTTGGTAAAAAATCATGCTGGAGTCCAAAGCTTTAGCTTTGGGCATTGCCAAAGCCTTACGGTTTGGACTCCACTACCACTCAGTTGTGGAGCATCGCCACCTAATAATTTTACTAAGAGAAGTGTCAACACGAAATGCGTCTTATAGGATGCACTTACACTTGTTTATGTTCCACCAAATCAGCGACCTTGTTCTTTAATACTTTCAAGATACGAAAAATGTCGAAAATGTCATCACGGGTAGCCGTATAAGGTTGACTGATACAATATTTGACATCTTGCAATGCCATAAAAAACCAAAATTGTCCTCGTACATAACAGCCGTAAATTGGATGTTTATGTTCATTAATTTCCTGAGCGACTAACATAGCCGCTAATGCTTGTGCGGCGGGATCACCGTCAGGCTCTTTTTCTTTTTTATATTCTTGAAAACAAAAATAGGGTTTTTTGGGTTTACGGAAGCCACTGGCAATAATACCATCTGGCCTACCAGACAGCTCTATCCCATCAACAGTACCACTAAATGCTCGTTCTGCGAAAAGACCAAATTTTTTGCTTGAAAAATTGATTAAAGAAAATATCGGTCCAATAAAATGTTGGATTAATTCCATTTCATTCCAATCGTGGACATGATTTTTTAGGTTTTTTTGAATTATTACAATGATTTGTCGTTCTAAATCAGAAATATCTAATTTTTCATAAAGCCAAGTTTGTAATATTTGACAATCATCAATCTGCTCTAAATTAAAACTTTCGTCCAATTGCTCTAAAGTACAATCTTTAAAATTAAGCGTCATTACTTATCTCCTTTTTTCTATACTATTTTTATTTCATGCACATTCCTAAGGAATGAGGATTCAATAAAATACGAAATTTGAAACCTGACAGGTTTTTAAAACCTGTCAGGTTTAGCACCAAAATTTTGCAAATTATTAAATCCTCATTCCTAAGTAAGTACACACAAAATTTTAACACTTTTTTGGAGTCCAAAGCTTTAGCTTTGGGCATTGCCAAACCTGAAGGTTTGGACTCCAGTGCTTTGTTGCACTACCATTCTACTTAGCCAATATTCATTAAATCAAACCTTCAAAGGGTTCTACCAATACTTCACTACCTGTTGTGACAAAGCCACAATCTCTCGGTAAAATGATAAAACAATTGGCTTGACTCATGGAACTGAGAATACCGGAACCTTGTTGGCCCGTAGAACGCACGGCCAAATTGCCTTGCTCATTGGTTTCCAAAATACCACGCTGAAATTCCACACGCCCTGGGTGTTTTTTCAAGGGAGACAGGCAGGGTACAGTAAACCGTGTGGGAGTCGTTTTATTTTGTCCCATCATACGGTGCAAAGCCGGTTGAACAAATTGATAAAATGTGACCATTGCAGAGACGGGATTGCCAGGGAGTCCGAAAAAAACGGCATTTTGGATTTTACCAAATGTTAACGGTTTTCCCGGTTTCATGGCTACTTTCCAGAAATTGACTTTACCAAGGCGACGTAAGGTATCAGTAACGTAATCCGCATCCCCTACCGAGACTCCTCCCGATGTGATAATAGCATCATTGCATTTGGCGGCTGATAAAAAAGCTTCTTCTACCTCTTCAGGAGTATCACGCACCACTCCCATATCAATAAGCTCAACATCTAAGCGAGTGAGGATACCATGTAGAGCATAACGATTACTGTCGTAAATTTGGCCGGGTTTTAGTATTTCACCAACCGCACATAATTCATCGCCCGTGGAAAAAAACGCAACACGTAAACGACGCTTCACTTTAACTTCTGGCACGCCAAGCGAGGCTAATAAGCCAATATCTGCTGGCAATAAACGTTTACCCACTTTTAACACGATTTGACCAATGGCAATATCCTCACCCTCAAGGCGAACATGATCTCCTGTTTTGTGTGCGACACCAATAGTAATAACATCATCTTGCCTTTCAACATGCTCTTGCATAATGATGGTATCAGCACCATTGGGTATCACAGCACCTGTAAATATCCTCGCACATTGCCCAGTTTGAATTGTTTCAGTGCAAGGTTGTCCTGCTAAAGAAGTACCAATAACAGTCAATGTCGTGCTACCTTCTTTTGGTAAATCCTCGCCTCGTACTGCATAACCGTCCATTGCAGAATTATCATGGGGAGGGACGTTAATTTTTGATAAGACATTTTCAGCTAAAACTCGACCTAATGCAGTACGAATTGCCAGTTGTTCTTCACCATTGATGGGCTGTAAATCCTGGTCAATGCGATGCAACGCTTCTTCAACGGTTAGGGAATTTGGATCGTAATCACCACAACAAGATGTTTTCATTTATTTATAAACCTCAAATCCCTTTTCACTCCCTTTATTAAACTGGGAAACTATCCCGCATGGAATTTCCTCACTTTGATAAAGGGAGGCTAGGGGAATTTTTCCTTAAGCAATGGTTGGGGGGGAATTTTCTTTTACTTTATTCTTTTTCTAAAATCTCTTTGATACATTTCACTTTTAAACCTAACAGGTTTTAGAAACCTGTCAGGTTTAACACAACTTATGGGTAAATTATTTCATGCACATTCCTAAAAAAGAAATTAAATGTCTTATGTTATTCGACTATCAAGTTTTTCTTGTGACAGTGAAATCCAAGAGTGAGACGCGAACATCGGAGACGCGAGCATCGCGTCTCTACATATTGAGGGAATTTGGTAGAGACGTAATGCTTGCGTCTTTTGCTTAATAATCATTAATCTTTTAAAAACTTGATAGTCGAGTGTTATAGGTGTTTTTAAGCTTTAAAATATATTAAGGTACAAAATTTGCTTAAAAATAGTTACTTGATTTATAAAATATTTTTTAAATTAGATAACTCCTAGTATTTCTAAAAACTAAAGTATTGCTAAATTTCTGGAAATCGTCCGTAATGAATGGAACAGTATTTTGCGAGTTTTGCAATAAGAAATCCGTTACAGTTCAGAAATTTATAATTATAACATCAAATATACTATAACCTTCCTGAGATACGATTTCCAGAAATCCAAATAAAATTGTAACTACTCAGCCTCTCATTCCAACGCTCCAGCGTCAATGCCATTAACTTAAGAAATAACTTGTTGTATTATAAAATAAATATTATGCTGAAGGTAAATTTAAGCTATTCGGTATAATAAAATGTCAAAAAAACAGCAATCAGTAGGAAACAGTCAAGAACTAATACAGAATATCGATTTCAAAGACAGACATCGTACAAGTAACAAAGTATTTACTCGTACTCGCAAACTGTATTTTCCTTTGTTAATGGTATTATGACGAAGGAAAAGTGTAAAA
>JAUCGK010000111.1 GCA_030378085.1 Candidatus Parabeggiatoa sp. HSG14 | reverse complement strand
TAGTTAGAAAAACTCTTTCGTTTTCTAAAAAACTTTCAAATCACATTGGAGCCATTTGGTTTTTCATTCATCATTATAATGCTAATATCAATTAGATTTTATCACCACTACTTTGTGCAGGACTACCCATAAAGTTAATACCTTCGCCAATTGACGGTTGTTTCGGGAATGGAGCTTCGCGGATTTCCCGAAACCTAAGTAATATAATAGTTTCGGGAAATCGTACCTCATTCCCGAAACAACAAATTTTGACATTGGCGAAGGTATTGTAAAGTCGAAGTCATTTTTTATCTCTTTTTGAAGCGAAGCTTCAAAGGCAGTGCGTTCCCAAATAAAATTTGGGAACGATGTAAACGTTGAATTTAGTCACCTTTAGGTGACTTGAGCTTTTAGCCTTGGAATTTATTCCAAGGCTTGGGGAAGCTTCGTGCGTAACATCAGCGGGTAATTCTGATTCAGACAAAAATGAGGTAAACGATGTACTTATCCCGTTTAGATAATGAAGTCATTTTTAAAAAAGCTTTTACGGATAAATTAGTTTTTACGCAATTTGTCAAAGATGTCACTGGTATTAATATTAAAGTCGGTAAAATCGAAACCGAAAAACAATTTAAGCCAAAAATCGGTTACATAGATTTTGCTTATGATATTTTTGCCGAATCAACCGATAATCGGGTAATTATTGAAATTCAGCGCGTCAAATATGACTACAATTTTGACCGTTTTTTGCATTATCATAATATGGCAATCGCCGAACTCCAAAAAAGTACCTACGATTATAAAGTTAAACAAACTATTTATACCATTGTGGTTTTAACGGCATCTGCTGACATAGAAGATAAAGAGGGAGGCACTGTCAAAAAAGATATACTAATTTCCGATGTGAATCCACATGATTTAGAAGGAAATATCGTTGGTGCTTATGGACACAAACTGATTTTTTTGAATCCGAATTTTAAAACGACAAAAACACCGCCTGCTATCAAGGATTGGTTTGATTTAATTTCGGAATCCATCGAAAATCCAGATAATCCAAAAATAAATCTGAAAAAGAGAGCGATTAAAAAAGCGGCAAAATTAATAGAGAGTGATAATATCACCCCCGAAGAAAGAAGAGTTGCGAAAATTGCCGCCGCCACCGAGGAAACTCGTAAATTCTTGGAAAGACAGGTAAAAGTGGAAACCAATTTGGAAACTGCCCAAAAAATGTTAGCCGAAGGTTTTGAGGTTGAAATGATTTCCAAAATAACTGGGCTTGATGTAGAAACTATTAATCAACTTGAAATGGAATAATCGTGAAAATTATCTTGGACTCCCAAAATAAATTTTGGACTCCGCTGTTTTTCACATAAATAAATTCACACATCAAACCTGATAGGTTTTGGAAACCTGTCAGGTTTTTTGAAGTTATTTTTCTGAACGTCTATATTCCAATAACGAAAAATCAAATTCATTTGTATTAAGTCATTAAAATTAAACTGGAAAATAAATTATGCAAAAATCTTGCCTTGATGCGTAAGGGGAGTTCCCATCCTTAATTTAAGACTAATCTTTACCCACAAATCCCTCTCATCGTTATACATAAGTTGAAATGTAGGGTGGGTAGAGGTACGAAACCCACCAACCTTTTAAAAAATGGTGGGTTTCGTTACCACTCTACCCACCCTACGAAAAACCTTTTAAATCAAATACTTAAATACTTGTGTATAACGATGAGCAAGTCCCTAGCAGTTTTTGGAAAGCCCAAACCTAAAGGTTTGGACTCCAAAAAACTATCGCCAATTTGATAGTTGTTTCGTTCATTACACTTCGTTATTTTCCCGAAACTTTTACCCCAAATTTTGACATTGGCAAAAATATTGATATTGTATAACATCAAAATTTGTGAAACACTGAGGTTTTTAATCTGTGGGCGCATTTGCATTTTTAGAAAATTACCGAATCCTTAACAACTACAAGGATTTTATCGTTCCAACGCGCCAGCGTTGGAAAGCATCTTGTGACGCTCCAGCGTCACTCTTTAAGACTGATGCATAGGAAAAGGTGATTATCATGAGTGAGACTATTCCAATAACGAAAAATCAAATTCATTTGTCTATTGATATAGCATTACCAAATAATCTGGTTGAGGTTAATACATTATTAGTCAAACAAGCAGTTGAACGTTTTTTACAATCTAGATCGAATGCGCTAACCAGACATTCTATTGAAGAAATCATAAATGGCTTAGGGAGCGGAGAAAATAAAAAGACTAGGGACAAAGTTCTTCAAGCGTCTGAAAAGTGGACAGCTTTTTTAGACGAAGCCGATCAGTATGCTATAGAGGATGAGGAAATTACAAAAAATGTTTTTAAAAAGATGAGAGAATTTCGTGAAAATTTTGAAATGAAAGAGTTTTCCAAAATTTGATTATGAAAACCTACTTATTTGATACGCAATCTTTAAGCAGTTTGACACATAAGTATGCTAAGGGGAGAGATAAAATAAGGTCAAAGGTACTTTTATTAGAAAAAGATGACCAAATTTGTGCTTCTGTTTTAAGCCTTTATGAGATGGAGTATGGAGTAAGACATGCCAATGATGAAGAAATAAAAGAAATTTCTTATCGTGCTATTCAGTTTGTTAAACATAGTCAAAACATTTTTATTGTTCCTTTGTCCGAAAAAGGTGCGGAGATTTTTGGTGAATTAAAAGAGCAATATCAGCAATGTAAAAAACTTGGTAAGAAAGCACTAAAAAAACATAATATTGATTTGATTATCGCGGCTACAGCCATTGAGTTTGAAGCTGTGTTAGTCAGTAGTGATGGTATTTTTGAAGAAATTTGTGAACTTAGGGAAGATTTTAAATGGGAAGATTGGACACAATAAGTACTGAAGCATAAGTTTTCAGGTTTTTTTAAGGGCATAACTTAAACTTTTATGTAGGCAAAGTCGGTTTGCCCACCATCCTCATTTAAAAAAATTCAGTTTGTTCCCGTGCTGAGTATAGCCTGGGGATTTATTCCAAGGCTTGGGGGAAGCTTCGTGCGTAACATCAGTTAATTAAGGAGGGGATTTAGGAGCAGGTTGTCTTTCAGACATAAGGAAAACACTATAGTAATACCTCCTTTTTAATCCTTTATTATAAGTAATCCTTGTAGTTATATTAATCTGGAAAACAGGAATGCGTCCAATAAATTTATTGTTAATTTTGCCAATTCTAAAATTCTGAAAATTCTGATTCAGACAAAGAGGAGAAAACCATGACACCTAACAGGTTTAAATTTGTATTCATAACCCTGTACTTACTTTTTATTGCACCGATAACAAGCGTGGCAGCTATTGATGAGCTGCGCCTTAACCCTGATATGCACACTGACGACATAACGGATATGGCGGTTGATCCGCTGGAACGTTACATGGTAACCAGTTCTAAGGACAAAACCGTGCGGGTATGGACATTGCCAAACCTTAAATTGCGCCGCGTGTTACGTTTGGATGAAAGTGTTGAGGGACCCATTTATGCGGTTGCCATTCATCCAAAGGGGAAAACCATAGCAATAGGTGGACACACTGGCTGCGATACTGAGGGTAAAAACTGTACGATTTATTTGTTTGATTATGCGACTGGGAAATTAAAGCAAAGTATTGCAGGGCATTCCGGTGATATTACGTATTTGGCTTTTTCTCCTGATATTCATGGGCGGTATTTACTAGCAATTCATAAAAAACCGTCAAGTGGAGAAAATGCCCTTCGCATTTATCGAACTTTGGATTATAGCTATGTGCAAGATTTTGAAGATACAGAAGATAAGTGTACCACTTCTGTAAATCATGCTGATTCTGTAAATCATGCGGAATTTGATAAAAAAGGGCAGTTGGTAACAACCTGTGATGATGGTTTTGTTCGTTTGTATGATAGCAATTTTAATCTTTTGAAAAAGGGCTACATAGCCAAAAAAGAATTTTCAAAAAAACCAGAAGAATCGTTGAAATGGACACTACCTAAAAAATCATCAGAACAGACATCACATGAAAAATCATCGGAATGGAAGCCACATATTGCTCGCTTTTCCCCTTCGGGAAAACAAATAGCAATTGAATGTTACAAAGGGCTTGTTTTAGTTAACATATCGATAGGTAATAAATCAACACAATCAGATTCCTTGTCCTTTGAAAATGCAAAACGGGCATTTAAAAACCCTTTAAAAGGTGACGTTGTTTGGTCACAAGATGGACAGTTGTTGTTTGCAGGAAGTGAAGATTCACTGTTGCGTTATCATCTTATTGAAGGAGAAGTAACTCCTGTTCCTAATACTGGAAATCTTGTTGCTTTCCATCCTTTGGCAGACGGTTCCATTGTTTTCAGAAATAAATCTAGAGATAAATCTAGTGTTTTCAGAGATAAATATAGTGTTTTCGAAAATAATTCTAGTATTTTCGGAAATAGTTCTGGTTTTGGATTACTACAATTAGATAACAAAACCAAAACTGCCGAAAAGCTGAGTACACATCAAGTAGCAGAAGTAGCCAAGTTTGACGAATTGCAACTGATCGAACATGCTGGCCAAATAGAATTCTGTTACAGGAAAAAACTACATTCTTTTTCTCTTGAAGATCAGCGTCATCTCAAAATGAAAGGATGTGATAGTAGCCTGGAAAATATTGCGTGGGCTAATAATAATGCGCCTAAAAATGTTCGTAAAATATTAGAGAAGGAAGATTTTACTCTATTGGAAATTGATACTAATTACAAAAATAAACAAATCATTTTGTTGAGCGGAACATTAAAGCAAAAAGAAAATGTTTTAATGTTATTCAATACTAGAGGTGAAAAAAAATGGAAAGTATCAGTACCTGAAAAGTTAACAAACATCTACTTCCATGAGGATGGAGATTATTTGTTTGTGTTTGGGAGTGATGATAAGCTGCAATCTCTTTACGCATATCGTTTGGATAACGGTAAAAAATTGTTGGATATGTCTGCTGAACATGATGTGTCTAGTGTACTGATAAAGCTATTTGATGAATCGGGTAACAATTCAACAACAGATAAATTAAACGAATTCCCGTTTTTAAACATTATCAACAATGACATTGTTATGGCGAAATTAGAAGATAATACAGCACAGGGCTATCGCCTAAAGGATGGAAAAAAATGGCCAGAAGGCTCCTATATTAGGGAATATGCAGTATCAAAAGATAAACAGATTTTAATGCTTACCCAACCATACCCACTGGTGTTAAGAGGGCATAAAGATTTTGTCCGGAGCGTGGCCTTCAGTCCCGATGGCCAGACGCTGGCGACCTCATCACAAGATAAGACCGCCCGCCTGTGGCAAGTATCAAGCGGCAAACTGCTTCACACCCTAAGGCATACCAGTTCTGTCTGGAGCGCGGCCTTCAGTCCCAATGGCCAGACGCTGGCGACCACATCTTATCATGATAACACCGCCCGCCTGTGGCAAGTGTCAAGCGGCAAACTGCTTCACACACTCGAAGGGCATAAAGATTCTGTCCGGAGCGTGGCCTTCAGTCCCGATAGCCAGATGCTGGCGACCTCATCAGAAGATAAGACCGCCCGCCTGTGGCAAGTCTCAAGCGGCAAACTGCTTCGCACATTCACAGGGGTCAGGAACGTGGCCTTCAGTCCCGACAGCCAGACGCTGGCGACCTCATCAAATGATAATACCGCCAGCCTGTGGCAAGTCTCAAGCGGCAAACTGCTTCGCATATTCAAAGGGCATAAATATTATGTCAAGAACGTGGCCTTCAGTCCCGATGGCCAGATGCTGGCGACCGTATCAAATAAGACCGCCCGCCTGTGGCAAGTCTCAAGCGGCAAACTGCTTCACACACTCAAAGGGCATAAAGATTATGTCTGGAGCGTGGCGTTCAGTCCAGACGGCCTGACGCTGGCGACCGCATCAAAAGATAGGACCGCCCGCCTGTGGCAAGTCTCAAGCGGCAAACTGCTTCACACACTCAAAGGGCATAAAGATTATGTCTGGAGCGTGGCGTTCAGTCCAGACGGCCTGACGCTGGCGACCGCATCAAGAGATAGGACCGCCCGCCTGTGGCAAGTCTCAAGCGGCCAACTGCTTCGCACACTCAGAGGGGTCGGGAGCAAGGCGGTCTTCAGTCCCAACAGCCAGACGCTGGCGGCTACATCTTCTTCTGATAACACCCTCCGCCTGTGGCAAGTCTCAAGCGGCAAACTGCGTCATAATTTAAGGCTGTTTGACACTACTCAACAAAAATGGGAAAAAAATATATCATTATTATCTGATGAATTAAATACTGATAATATTTTTATCAATGGTGAAAAAACGCCAGTTGCCATTGTAAGAACAAAAGGGTATTATCATTTCTATCATCTTGATGATGGTAAAGAATTACTTGAAAAAGTAGCTTACATAGAAGATTATTATACTGCTACCACTAAGGGTTTATTAGTCAGGATAAACGGTAGTTTACAACATTTACAAGTTAGTAATTCAGAGCCATCTTTGGAAAAATTTCCAAAAGAGGTTATCGCTAAAAAAGTGGTAGATGTTAAAATTATTAAGGATAGCCATATCGTTATCTTAATCTTAGAAGATGACACCAAGCAGTATTATAATCTGAATGGTCACAGATTGTTACCAAAAATATCCGATCAAGTTCTTAAAATTGAAGCCAGTACTGAACAAAATGTTTTTGTCGTTAGTTTAACGGATGGTACTGTGCGTTGGTATAATTTAAACAATGGCAAAGAATTGTTGGCCCTGTTTCCCTATATCAGCGCAACCAATCCTCATACTACCCATTGGATACTCTGGACTCCCAAAGGCTACTATGATGCCTCCCTTGGTGGCGAAGAACTCATCGGTTGGCAAGTCAACTATGGTCCAAATACAGCACCAGACTTTTTCACCGCCGCACAATTTCGTAAGTATTATTATCGCCCCGACATCATTAGCCAAGTATGGGAGAAAAAAGACCCGGATGAAGCCATATTTCGTGCCAACCAAAAATCCGACTACGTACCCGAAGTAAAACCAGAAATCAGAAAACTCCTGACCACTTATTATCCGCACGATGTTGTAGACAATGTGCTAACCGCATTCGACATCGAAAATGCCTTAAAATTAATGAACCAACAAAAAGGCTATTCCTTGCCGTCCAAATTGCAAACCAGCCACACTATGCAAGAATCCCTCCCGCCAGTGGTTACCTTGTTAGCGGTAGATAGCAAATGTGATACCTCAGAAAATTTAACAGCCGAAGAAACAACAAATGAGGGAGCAGGTGAAGAGATAAAACAAGAAATCCCTATTCGATGTCCTTTATCGACACAAGCTAACAATAGTTTGCTTCAAGGCAATCAACGCGAAAAAACCATCGACCATGATTTTTGTTTTTCCCAAACTGAGGTAAACTTATACTATAACCTCCGCCGTCCTTCCGCGAAACCCATCACCACCTTAAAGGTACTCGCAGACGGACGACTCTTAGGCAAAATACACAACAAAAAGAATCGTGAAACTACTACCACTGACACCGAGACAGAACAGCTTTGTGATTTACGTCCCGAAGCCCAAAGTCGAGGGAAAAGGCGGCATATCCTCAGTAACAGTGTCAATTGTGAACTGCCCCAAGATAACTATGCACTGCGTGTTTCACTCCCACCACGAGATGTCAAGATTAGCCTCATTGCCGAAAATCAGTTTTCCGCTTCAGAACCCTATACCATTCGCTTACATTGGACAGGCAATGACAGTAATCTCTATGTGTTAGCAGTGGGTGTTGATGATAAAGCCTCCCAAAAAGTTGAAGTTAAAAGTGTTGATGACAAAGCCTCCCCAAAAGTTGAAGGTGTTGATGACAAAGCCTCCCAAAAAGTTGAAGTTGATAAGACTCAGCATTTAAGCAAGATCGAAAATGATGCCTTATGTTTTGCCGAAGCCATGAAAGCACAACAAGGTAAATCATTCGCAAAAGTCAACATCCGGCTATTACAAAAAACCAAGGGACACAGAGAGCTTAAATGGTTGGTTGGCAAAGGCAATCAAACGATGGCGCGTAAAAAAGCCATTCTCAAAAACCTCCAATGGCTAGAAAAAGAAGTCACCGTCAATGATGTTGCCATGCTATTTTTGGCCGGACAAGGTAGCCAAGGAGATGACGGCCAATATTATTTCTTACCGCGCAACATTGACAAAAACGACATCACTGGCACCGGTGTTTCTTATAACGAGATCACCAAAACCTTAACCACTTTACCGGGCAACAGCCTATTTTTCACCGATGTTTGTGATGCAACGCCCAATCGTAAAGATAGGCCAACAATTCATAACCCATTGATTACCAATGAATTATCCCAAGCGAAGAATGGCGTAACGATATTTGCAGCCAATTACACAAACTGCAACAACAAGGACGAAGCTGAGAAAGAACGCAAGAATGGGCGTTTTACTAAAGCATTGTGGGAAGGACTGCATAGTAAAGAAGTTGAAGAAAACAAGGATGGTAAAATTACCCTCAAAAGATTAGGGCTACATCTCTCCAAAGAAATCAAAGCATTAACCGTTATTCCGAAAACCATTGATGAGCATTTTGTGATTGCTTCAATCAAGCAGGAAAAACCACATGAAACTTGTATTTGTCAAACAAGCATAAATAAGAATCAATGTCTTATTGAGGAAAATGCTAAAAATCTTGACAAGGAAGCTATTATAGCTAACATTATCGTTTGCTATGAAGGCATTACCCGTGAAAAATTGGAAGAATGGAATGAAAAAATTCCACAGGAAGAATCAGGACAAAAATTTGTCCAAATAGGGCAGCCTCCACTTGTTGGGGAAGTGATAAACAATTTGATGGATTTCACAGATGTTTTAGCAACACAACAAGCGTTGAGTACCCAAAGGACAGGACAAGCAAAAGTATGGACAAGTCCTGACTCTCAAGCTCAGTTCGCAGTGACACCCACCCGTACTCATCAAAATAGTAATGGCGATACTTGCCGCGACTTCACGACTAGCGTCGTTACCGCAGATGGGAAAGAAGAAAGTGTAGATGGCACAGCTTGCCGTTTACCTGATGGTTCTTGGAAAAAATTTGTCCAATTAATGCCGCCTAAGCGTGATACGAGAATAGGTTCTGGACGCGGTAGAATGTGATACCTCAGAAAATTTCCTCGTTCCCAACGTTTCGGATATCGTTCCCAAGTTTTACTTGGGAACGCACTGTCTAAGAAGCTTTGCTTCGCGAAGGAATTGAGTTGTGTAGGGTGGATAAAGCTTTCGCGTATCCACCGTCTCCCAAAACGAAGCAAAGCTTCTAGGCAGTGCGTTCCCAAATAAAATTTGGGAACGATAAGAAATATGTTTATAGTTGTTTCGGGAATGGAGCTTCGCTGCTTTCCCGAAACTTTGTAAAATTTTTTTATCGGATATCGTTCCCAAGTTTTACTTGGGAACGCACTGTCTAAGAAGCTTTGCTTCGCGAAGGAGTTGTGTAGGGTGGATAAAGCTTTTTAAGAGGACTATGCTAATGGCTTATACAGATTTTAAAACGTTAGCTCAAGTAGAAAAAGAGCTAGGGATAAATATAAAACAGGCTTATAAGTTATATGTCGATATCAAACCAATAGAATTAAGTGCCTGGTTTATTGAAACGATGGATTTATCTTATGATCTTGCTATTAACATCAATACGGAAGCAGCCAGGCAATCTCTTATTGTCGATAATGTTTTGATAGAGCTAAAGAAGATATTACCTATCAGCTTATTTATAAAAAAGTATTTTAATGTCGATGCTTCAAAAGGATTAACAGGTAATCCTGACGGATTAGTGAGCAATTCGTTAGATGATTTAGAAATCAAGGCACCAGTTATCGTCTTGATGGAAGCTAAAAATAATGATATTAATCCTGGCTTTCCTCAATGCATAGCTGAAATGGTTGCCGCTGCATTATTTAATAACAAAGCAGGTATTGTCAGAGAAACTATCTACGGGATAGTAACTGATGGCATATCGTGGCGGTTTGTAAACTTAAAGGATAATATAGCCACAATAGATAAACATACGTATTCTTTCAATGGCGGCAATCAGATAATCGCTATATTAAAATCCTTTATTTTAGATAATGAACAACCGTCTTGAAGTGGATTTCCCGAAACTTTGTAAAATTTTTTGAACGTTCAGTAATTTGATTCATTGATTATGTTGATGTTAAAACACAATTCTTTTCAAAAAGTGATATTTCAAAACCCATTTAAAATGTTAAGCGGAGGTTATAATGTTCTCAGAGTCAGTTGTCACTCAAATGGCGGCATACCTTTTAAAGAAAAGGGGCAATCGCATGGCTTTTATTAAACTAATTAAGCTACTTTACTTAGCAGAGCGAAAAGCGGTTTCAAGGTGGGGTGAATCTATTAGTGGCGATCATTTTGTTTCCATGCCCCACGGTCCCGTGCTTTCTCAAACTTACGAGCTAATAAAATCCCAGCCAGCGCCAGGCGAAGTGAGTCCTTGGCACGATCTCATTAAAGATGAAGATAATTATGAAGTCTCCCTATCAAGAGAGGTCGAGGATTTTGATGAATTGAGCAAAGCCGAAATGCGGATACTTGATGAAATTTATGCCGAGTATGGAAAAATGGGCAGATTCCAAATTAGAGATTTTACTCATGATTATTGCCAAGAATGGGAAGATCCAAATGGAAGTTCATTCCCTATAAAATTAGAATCTATTCTTCGTGCTATGGGGCGTGATGAAGAACAAGTGAAAGCACTGAGTGAATTGAACCAAGAACAACGATATCTTGATCAAGTCAGAGTAACGCTACGATGAATAACACTTACTCTCTTGTTAAGCGAGGTACAATTCTAATTCCATCGGGTTCCTCGCATCATCTTCACTTTATCTGTTGCAACCCCGTTTATTATCCTAATGTAGGAAAGGATTGTGTTTTAGTGGTCAATATCTCTAGCACGAATCCTACTATTGAATACGACCAAACTTGTATTCTAAAGCCAGAAGATCATCCTTTCATAAAACGTCCCAGCTATGTTTATTATAGAAAGGCCGATATATATGGTGCTAACAACATAATAAGAAATGTTGCTGAAGGCACGTTCATAACCCATCAAGATTGTTCGGAACCTGTTTTTGAAAAAATATTAAAGGGATTTTCTGTGAGTGAAGAAGTTAAAATAAAAATATTAAGGTTTTATCAAAAATATTGCCTCAACGCGCTCGCGTTGACGGTTATTCCAAAAACCATTGATGAGCATTTTGCAATTGCTTCAGACGAGGTAACTCCCAAAGAATAAAATACCAGCCCCCCAAAACGAAGCAAAGCTTCAGTGCGTTCCCAAATAAAATTTGGGAACGATAAGAAGTATGTTTCTAGTTGTTTCGGGAATGGAACGAAGCGGATTTCCCGAAACTTTTTATCGTTCCCAAGTTTTACTTGGGAACGCACTGTCTAAGAAGCTTTGCTTCTCGAAGGAATTGAGTTGTGTCAGGTGGATAAAGTGTTAGTGTATCCAGCACATTGTCTCCCAAAAACGAAGCAAAGCTTCTAGGCAGTGCGTTCCCAAATAAAATTTGGGAACGATAAGAAATTCAACCCTTTTATATAGACTTTCATAAAAATCAAAGTAATTAGACCTGCCAGGTTTTCAAAACCTGGCAGGTCTAAAGGAGCATACACTAAAATAATGAACAACTTTCTCAAACTCGTCGTTGTTGCATTGCTTTTCATAGTTATAAGTGGCTGTGAAACACAAAAGCAAAATGCTCAACCTCAAACTGATGAGACAACAATACGAATACCGCTTGAAACCTCTATCAGCACCATTGACCCCGGTCTAAAAGAAGATAACTTTTCCGCTGAAATTGTCGAACAACTCTTTTTAGGACTAACCGACTTTGACCCAGAAACTTATGAAGTCATGCCAGAATTTGCTAAAACTTGGGAAACAAATGAAGACGGTACAATTTATACTTTTAAATTGCGTCAAGATGTTAAGTGGACAAATGGCGAACCGGTAACCGCTCATGATGTCGTATGGGCAATTCAGCGTAATCTCGTTAAATCTCCTTTAAATCATACCCTTTTTATCCTCAAAAATGCCAAAGCCACTCTCCAAGGAAAATCCCTACCATTAGGAGTACGTGCAATAGACGATTACACCGTAGAATTTACCTTAGAACATGCAGCGAGCTATTTTCCGGCCAAAGCAAGCATGTGGACATATTCTCCATTGCCTCGTAAAGTGGTTAAAAAATACGAAAAATACGGAAAGGATTGGACTAAGCAAAAACATATCCAAACTAACGGTTCTTATCAACTGGTTGAATGGAAAAAAGGCAAGAGATTAGTTTTGGAGAAAAATCCACAGTATTACAATGCCAAACAGGTTCAAATACAAAAGATTCACTATCTCGTTATTCCTAAGTCACTCATCAGATTGGCCATGTATAAGAGTAATAAATTAGATATTCTAGGTGGTAAAAACTCCCCATTTCCACGCAGTGAAATGCCTTATCTTAATTCTGATGCCACCCTACGTCGAGAACTGCATCACGTCAAAATCTTTCAAACCGTATTTTATGGTTTTAATACAAAAAAATCGCCAATGGACAAACCGTTAGTCCGTAAAGCCATTGCTGCTGCCATTGATAAACAAGTGTTAATCGACTTTATTATTTGGGCCAATAGTACACCGGCAACTACATTTACCAGTCCTTCCAATTTTGGTTCAGTTGCACCAGAAGAACAAATAGGCATTCAATTTGATCCTAAACAAGCAAAAAAATGGTTGAAACAAGCTGGCTATGATGATGAGCATGAATTTCCTAAAAATGTCATTTTGGCATACGATGCGCCTTCTGAAAATTTTGCTAATGTTGCCAAAGCCATCCAAATTATGTTAAAACGTTTTTTGAATATTGACATTCAAATAAAAGGTTACACTGACTTTTATGACAAAATTGAGCAACCTTCTACACCACACATTTTTCGTTTAGCATGGGATGGAGACTATCCAGATGCAGACAATTGGTTACATGAAGTATTTCATCCCAAGGATGGCTATAATTGGGTAGGTTGGGACAGCCATGAATTTGCTGAAACCGTAGAAAAGGCCCAACTCATTTCTGATACGACTGAACGCAAACGCCTTTACCGCCGTGCTGAACAAATCCTTACCGAAGAAGAAGCGGTTATAGTACCTCTTTATTTCTCCAATGTTCCTATACTTGTAAAACCTTGGGTGAAAGGATGGTACAATATGGCAATTGGTGGGCAACACATTCGCAATTGGCGATTAGAAAATGGAGGAAGATAGATAATGGTTAAAACTCAAGCAAACCGGACAAAAAGGTTTTATGGAGGACTTGCACTTATTGTTTTCGGGGCAATTATTGCATTTTTCCTGTGGGGCAACTTCGCTAACCCAGTGTATATTGCCCTCGCTGGGCCAATGACAACCGATGGTCAGGAAAATCCCAATGGCAAAGCGATGAAGCAAGGTGTCCAATTAGCGATTGACGAAATTAACCGTCAAGGTGGCATTAATGGTAGACGAGTAAAGTTAGAAGTCTTTGATGATAAAAATGATTCAACCCTTGCCGTCAAGAGAGCCAATGAAATTGTTAAGGGGAAATACCTTGCCGTCATCGGGCATTATACGAGTTCAGCCTCCCTAGCAGCCGCTAAAGTTTACAAAGCATCAGGCATCCCTGCGATTTCAGGTTCCGCCACTGCTGATGAATTAACCCAAGGAAACGATTGGTATTTCCGGGTTATTTTCAACAACAGCGATCAGGGCGCGTTATTGGCTTATTACGTGAAGAAAGTTCTCGATTATGACAAAGCCAGTGTTCTTTTTGATGGTGATGCTTATGGTGCAACGCTAGCAAAAACCTTCATGCAAACTGCCAGAGTGATTGGCTTAAAAGTCGAAAATCAATGGTGTTTTATTGGAAAAGCGGGTGCTTGTCCGGAACAAGAAAAGCCAAAGCACTTTGATGATAGTTTCAAAGAAAAGATTGTTAAGGCTTTAAACAAACAGAAACCAGACATTCTATTTCTTGCTACCCATTCAAAAGAAGCCGTAGCAATTATCAAAGCACTCCGGCAAAAGGACAATCAAGTGCTTATTATCGGTGCTGATGCCCTATCCAGCAAGGAGTTTTATAAGAGGATTAAGCACGATGATAGTCTAGAAAACGAGGATAATTTGGAAAAATACCAACCCGGTTATTATACGGATGGAATTTATCTAACAACCCCATTTATTGCCGATTTAGCAGGCAAGCGTGCCATTGACTTTAAACATTCTTTCCTCAAAAAGTATGGAGAGAAAAACCCGTCACCAACCAGTATTATCTATTATGATGCCGCCCAAGTTATCTTGCACGCACTGAAAAATTTGCCAAACGAAGTCGCTAGTCTAAAAGAAGAACGAGTGCGACTATATGATGCCGCCCAAGAAGTTATCTTGCATACACTGAAAGATTTGCTAAACACAGCCGCCAGTCTAAAAGAAGAACGAATGCAATTAAAGGAAAGTTTGTGGAAAATATCAAACCACAACCAAGCCGTTGAAGGCGTAACAGGGCCTATTTATTTTGATAAAAATGGAGATGTTGATCAATCTATACCAATAGGTGTTTTTGAAAAAGGCAAACCCACGGTCGCATTATCTCAATATCGGAGTAAACACTTAACCGATGACCAATCAAAGACAGAATATATGTTATCTGAAGTGTTTGAAGGCAATCTCATCAAAGCCAACGGTAAATTTAGAAGCAGATCGGAAGTGGTTCATGTTGGGGTAGAGTTGAACAAAATCACCCAACTAGAAATGAAAGAATCCAGTTATATGATTGATTTTTATATTTGGTTCCGCACCAAAATTGATGATACGATTGATATAGATAACCTCGAACTTGATATCAATACGACCAAATTTGATGATAAAATCCACTTTGATGTGAACCAAATAGAATTTGTCAATATCGTCAAGTTAAAGGAGGGAAATCTGAGTAAATCAAAAATGGCTGATTCAGAGATGGCTAATATAGACTCGTCTATTACTGGTGAAAAAATGATTACTAAAACTTACCGAGTCAAAGCGCAATTTAAAGGAGATTTTGATTTTCATAGATATCCCCTAGACCATCAAATTTTGTCTATTCAACTGAGACATAAAAACAAAAAACGCGATACCTTAATTTACGCGGTAGATACGCAAGGTTTAAAAATGGATTCGTTTGTAGAAAGAGTCAAAGAAAAAGGGAGCAACGTTTTAGCGGTTAATGGCTGGCTAATCCATGATATCTCACTTTTTGAAGATATTCAAAAAGCAGATTCAACCTTTGGTTTTCCCAAATATTTCAATTTGCGCCATCAATTAGAATACTCGCGCCTCAACATTGAAGTAGAAATTAAACGCCATGTCGTGAGCTTTTTTTGGAAAAATCTCTTTCCCAATATTTTACTCATTATTTTAGGGTATGGTATATTTTTTATTAACTCATTTGCGACTCAAATAAGCTTAGGTATCAATCTGATATTACCCACTTCTATATTGCACATTAGAACTTCCGCTGAATTGCCAACGCTGGCTTATTTTACTTTCTTGGAATACACGTTTTACTTAATTTACTTCTTGGCAGTATGTTCTTTATTGATGATCATTACTATGCATATTTATGAAGAAATAGAAAGCAAACAAAAACTCATTAAAGACATTCGTTTTGCTGGAAGAATTGGTTATCCGCTTGTGGTTTTTGTGGGTTTTGCTCTGATATTTTATTATTTTTGACTACACCCAAAATAAATTTTGGACTCTGCTATCCAATCTCCCAAAATTTATTTTGGACTCCGCAGACATCTTTCTGAAATTGGCAACGATAAATCGTTCCATGTATAAAGCAGCAAAACTATCAAATAAGAAAGTCCCGTATTCTTTTCGAGGTAAAAATTTCTGATTGTAACAGATTTTGGGGACACCCCCCTAACCCCCCGTACACGGGTGGAACCAAACATCATTTGACACTTTGCTTTAATTTTTCTATTTTGGGACTTCCCCCTGTGTACGGGGGGTTAGGGGG
>JAUCGK010000110.1:10782-16172 GCA_030378085.1 Candidatus Parabeggiatoa sp. HSG14 | reverse complement strand
TAATATGTCATAAGCTTTTTTTTGAGGCATGTCCATTTTTTTAATCAATAATGTCATCTTATGGGAATATCACAAAAGTGTGTCAGCTCCCCATTTAAGTTTAAACTATTTTCAAAAAACCTTATACTAAAACATTAAAAATTATATAGATTAACCTTCCTTAGTACTTTGTCAATATTCTATTTTGAGTGGAGTCCAAACCTTTAGGTTTGGAAATATTGCCAAAGCTAAAGCTTTGGACTCCACCTGACAAAAAAATTGACAGGGTACTAGCCACATATCTTTTAATCAAACAGAGGTAAATATTAAACATGACAAAAGACAACAAAAATCTTTTTAGGGGCGTGGGTGGACTATTATTGTATTTGATAAGCCTATCCATCTGGGCAACTCCTTTACTCCCTAAAGATGTCCCACTTCCCTTACAACCCTGGGTCAATTGGGTATTACACAATAATCAAAATTGTTTTTTCGATTATAGCAAAACTACCCAACATTGTCACTGGCCTTCTCGTTTAATACTTAATGTGGACACCATGCAAGCAACGTTTAGCCAACAATGGCAAGTGGATAATGCCGATTGGATAACGTTACCTGGTAATGCTAAGTATTGGCCACAGCAAGTTGAAATCAATAATGAAGCGGCTTTAGTTGCAGATCGCAACGGTGTACCCGGGGTGTTTGCACCTAAAGGCCAATTAACTATTCAGGGACAATTTCGCTGGGAGCAACGTCCTGAATTTTTACAAATTCCAAAAAATACGGCTTTGGTGACTTTAAGCATTGATGGTACAGCCGTGACTATCCCACATCTTGATAATCAAGGTCGTTTGTGGCTACGTCAACGCGGTATTTCTTCTCACGGTGGCACGGAAAATCGTTTGGATATGCGCGTTTATCGTCGCATTATTGATGATATCCCGTTACAACTCGTCACCCGTCTTGAGTTGGATGTCGCGGGCCGTCACCGTGAAGTTGTGCTAGGGCCTATTATGCTTGATAAGCATCAAGCAATGTCCTTAAACAGTCCTTTACCAACAAAGTTGGAAACTGATGGCAGTTTGCGGTTACAAGTACGCCCCGGTTTGTGGACTTTAACTTTGCATACACGCCAAGAGGGGCTAACTAATCAATTAACTTTGAAACCTTCAGAGGGGCAATGGGTTAATGAAGAAGTCTGGGTTTTTGATGCCCGTAATGATTTACGCTTGGTTGAAGTGCAAGGTGTCACTGCCATTGATCCTCAACAAACGGCTTTACCTGCCGAATGGCGAAAGTTTCCCGCCTATCAAGTGCAAGCGGGTAATACCCTAGAATTGATAGAAAAACGTCGGGGTGATCCTAAACCAGTGCCTGATCAATTAAACCTTACACGAAACTTTTGGTTAGATTTTGATGGTAAAGGCTATAGCGTACAAGATCGCATTACCGGCACAATGACACGAGGGTGGCGTTTAGAAATGGACAAACCTGCCGTGTTAGGACGTGTCGCAGTCAATGGACAGGATCAATTTATTACACGTTTAGCAGAGGAAAGTAATACTGGCGTAGAAGTACGACGCGGACAAATTGATCTTGTCGCTGATAGCCGTTTAGAAAAAGCGGTGACTGAATTACCGGCGGTGGGTTGGGCGCATGATTTTCAAGAAGTGAATGCTGTTTTGCATTTACCCCCTGGATGGCGTTTATTAAACGCTAAAGGTATGGATAACGTTGATGATACTTGGTTTGAACAATGGAATTTGATGAATTTGTTCATTGTCCTTATCATGGCAGTGGCCATAGGTAAGCTATGGCATTGGGGTTGGGGGATATTAACCCTAGTAACGATGGTTTTTATCTTCCATGAGACAAAAGCACCGTATTGGGTATGGCTAAATATTATTGCATCCATTGCTTTATTGCGTGTATTACCTGAAATGAGTTGGTTTAGCCGTTTTGTGCGTTCATATCGCAATCTTAGTTTAATTGCTTTGTTAATCATTGCGTTACCTTTTATGATGCAACAAATGCGGCAAAGTATTTATCCACAACTTGAACGCCCCTGGGAAAGACTTGACACAATGGTTCCTAATCCTATAACAACTTCCATAACAACTTCTGGTGAATATGACAAATACGTAGAAATGGATGTTGAAAAACAAGCACAACAAATAATGCCGCAACAAATAATGGATGATAATGTATCGTCATTTTCTTTAGGAAGCCGTTATTATGAATCCTCTAAATCATCCAAATTTGCTAAACGCAAAAAATTGTTACAAATTGATCCCAATGCACAAGTGCAAACAGGACCAGGTTTACCTCAATGGAAATGGGAAAGTATTTCAATGCGTTGGAGTGGTCCTGTTCAGCAAAATCAGTCAATTAACTTATGGCTATTATCACCTACCATTAATAGTGCTTTAGGTGTAGCGCGTGTCCTGTTATTGGCTCTTTTAACGGCATTTTTATTGTGGGTATCATGGGGGCCTGGGGCAAGACGATTACTTAAGAAAACGACTTTTCAAGAGGTTAATAGTCCTCTTAAATCAGCGACAGTGGCAGTATTGCTATTAGCGGGTTTGATGGTGTCTTTACCTAGTTATGCTGAAACCTCAATGAACTCTGTTTCTAACTTACTTAATAATTCAAAAGTGAGTAACACACTAGATTTATTAGGAAAGGCAGGTGTACCGGGGGCTTCTTTAGGTTCAACGTTACTGGCAGAAGACATTGGTATGGGTATAAATACATTTCCTCCTCAAGCGTTGTTGGATGAGTTGCAAAAACGTTTATTAACCCCTCCCGATTGTTTGCCGCATTGTGCCAGTAGTCCACGTCTTTTGTTGGAATTGGATGCTAAAAAACTCAGTGCCCGTATGGATATTCATATCCTGACTTCCACTGCTATTCCTTTACCAGGTATGGCAAAACAATGGCTACCACAACAAGTACTACTTAATGGTGAATCGGCACAAGGCATACTACGCAATCGTCAAGGGCAATTATGGCTTCGGGTGGAAAAAGGAATTCATCAGGTGCAATTCTCAGGCCCTTTGCCCAATCGTAATACGGTACAACTGCCATTACCTCTTAAATCCCATTTTGTTGAAATCAAAGCGGATGGTTGGCGCATTGATGGTCTTCATGAAAATGGGATTGCTGATGCTCAACTGCAATTTACCCGCGAGCAAAAAGATAAAAATCACTTAGCTGATTTAGAAATGGGTACTTTGCCACCGTTTGTCCAAATTGAACGCACATTGTTATTAGGCTTAGATTGGCAAATTGAAACGCGCGTAACCCGTCAAACGCCACGAGGTTCTGCCGTTGTACTAGAAATTCCTTTACTTGAGGGAGAATCCGTCACCAGTGAAAAAATTCGCGTTGAAGGCGGTAAGGCATTGATTAACTTATCACCCCATCAATCAAAAATCAGTTGGATATCGGTATTTGACAAGCAAGAGACGATAAAGTTGATTGCGCCAAACAATACGTTTAGTACTGAAATTTGGCGTTTAGATGCCAGTGCAATATGGCATGTTGAAATTGAAGGCATTTCCGTGGTACATCACCAAGCCAAAGGGCGTTGGCTCCCTGAATGGCGACCTTGGCCCGGTGAAAGTGTGACTTTACGCTTGACTCGTCCTGAAGGGGTTTTGGGACAAGTGTTGACCATAGATCGTAGCCGGTTAATTGTTAAACCAGGGCAACGAACTACCGATAATCAATTGTTGTTAAACTTTCGCAGTAGTCGCGGTATACAACACAAATTGACATTACCGGAAAATGCAGTATTACAATCTGTTACTATCAATGGTAAATCTCAACCGATACGTCAAGAAGGCCGTTTTGTCACTTTACCAATTACACCCGGCAGCCAGCAAGTAGAATTAAACTTTCAACAACAGGTGGGTATCAATCAACACTTTTCTACGCCGGAAGTCGATTTAGGGATAGACAGTGTTAATACTTCCATTGAAGTCAACATGCCAAGCAACAGATGGATATTATTTGCAGGCGGCAAAGCCATTGGCCCTGCTGTCATGATTTGGGGAATTTTAATCGTGATTGTTTTGCTATCGGTAGGATTAGGGCAAATTTCATTAACGCCCCTAAAAACACATCACTGGTTATTGTTGGGTATAGTATTAAGTCAAGTACACGTTGTTTTGATGCTATTTGTGGTGGCTTGGTTTATGGCATTAGGTTGGCGAGCGCAAATGTCTCCTAATATGTCTGCCTTGAATTTTAATGCTACACAAATCGCACTCGGCATTCTCACCATTATTGCTTTATCTGCCTTATTGGCAGCGATTCATAAAGGATTACTTGGTCATCCCAGTATGCATATTGGTGGCAATGGCTCAAGTGCTTACTGGTTACGCTGGTATGAAGATCGTACCGCAGGTACATTACCACAAGTATGGGTATTTTCTTGGTCAATATGGATTTATCGGATAGCGATGTTACTGTGGGCTTTGTGGCTCTCTTTTGCCTTATTGCGTTGGTTACGTTGGGGTTGGGAGTGTTTCAGTACTGATACTTTATGGAAAACCTGGTGGACTAAAAAAGCGGTGAAAACCTAAATAAGTGTAGTGATGGAGTCCAAAGCTTCAGCTTTGGGAGCCACTGCCAAACCTGAAGGTTTGGACTCCAACATAAAACTTGCTATTTTTCCGGAGTTCAAAGCGGAGCCTTAGCGGAGCTTTGTACTTTAAAAATTGTAAAAATTTCAGATGAACTGAAAAATAAGAAATTGATAGTCGTTGATATGGAAAACTTTCTTAACGAAGACAAAGTAAACCCCGACAGTTTGCTACAGTTGTTTAAAAATGCTCTTATGAAAGCCTATTTAGACGAAGATAGCGATATACGGGTAACAACAGGATTGGGTAGTGTTTTTCTTATTGAAGTGCTATCCGATCAAAAAATGCTCAAATATGTGAGTATGTTTGGGTTTAAAAAGCATGCTAATGCAACTAAAAAGTTGACTTTTTTGAACCAATTAAATTCTGGCATTATTTTGTCACGTTTTTCTATGCCCAGGGAGGATGTACTATTATCGGAATATTTTCTACCTTATGAAGAAGGGATTTCCCCATATCAGGTAGTCAATTGTCTTAGATTATTTGAGCGGGTGACAACGGGCGCAATCAGACAATTTGATAACGATGATTTAGTGGAATAAATTCATAAAATCCTTAACAACAACTACAAGGATTACATTTTATAAAGGATTTACTTCTCAGGAATTTTTAGAATTTCGGCAACAAAATCTATAGACTTTCAGAAAAATCTAAAGTTATCAGACCTGCCAGGTTTTGAAAACCTGGCAGGTATTAAGGCCAAAATATTTATCTGACAAGATATATGGAAACGGCACACAATCTCACCTTTCGATAGAC
>JAUCGK010000110.1:0-10683 GCA_030378085.1 Candidatus Parabeggiatoa sp. HSG14 | reverse complement strand
AAAAATCTAAAGTTATCAGACCTGCCAGGTTTTGAAAACCTGGCAGGTATTAAGGCCAAAATATTTATCTGACAAGATATATGGAAACGGCACACAATCTCACCTTTCGATAGACTTTCAGAAAAATCAAAGTTATCATACCTGCCAGGTTTTGAAAACCTGGCAGGTATTAAGGCCAAAATATTTATCTGACAAGATATATGGAAACGGCACACAATCTCACCTTTCGATTCGATGTCCAAAAATTTGCTATTTTTTAAATTCTTTATAAAATGTAATCCTTGTAGTTATTGTACTTACTATCTTGGAAAACGGAAATTCATTTAAAATCTCACAAAATAAGGTCAACTGTTATGAAAAAATTTCTAAAAATCTTTTTTTACTTATCTCTTGGTATCATCTTTATTATCTCATCATTTTTTATTTGGGTAACTTATGACAATTATCTTGGAGAAAAACCTATATATATTGCTCTTGTTGGCCCTATGAATCAGAGTAGCGGAAAGATAATGGTTCAGGCCACAAGGTTGTATCTGGACAAAGTTAATGAAAGTGGTGGAATAAATGGTAAAATGGTAAAACTTCTTCTTTTTGATGATCAAAATACCGCAAATTTAGCAACAAAGATGGCCCTTCAAATAACTAATAATAGTCGAGCTGTTGCAGTTATAGGACATTATACGAGCTCCTGTTCTATAGCAGGTGGTAATCTCTATAAACAATCAGGCATTCCTGCTATTACATCTAGTGCTAGCGACATAAAAGTAACTCAAGGTAATGAGTGGTACTTTAGAAATATCTATACGGCAAGTATTCCAGCCAAGTTATTGGCGAATTATGTCAAACATGTTTTTAGGCTAAATAAGGCGACCATTATTTATGATAATGACAGTTATGGGTCTTCTTTAGCTGAAATCTTTAAAAAAGAAGCAAAAACATTAGGTATAGAAATAAAATATAACTGGAGTTATGGTTATGATCAAAAAGATTTGCATACCATTTTTGAAAAATGGGTTAAGCAATTAAAGCAGGATGGTAAAGAAGCCGGTACTATTTTACTCGCTACACATTCACTAGAAGGAGCTAAGCTGGTTAAAATGATCAAGGATGCAGGGATTGATAATTTTATTATCGGTGGTTCCAATTTTTCCTCACAATATTTCATGAGGAAATTTGAGGATTATCCAAAAGAAAGAGTTACTCCCGGATATTATACCAACGATATTTATGTGGCAACACCTTTGTTATTTGAAGCGGCTAATGAAAAAGCTCAACAATTCAAAGAACAATATCAAGTAAAATATCAAGAAACCCCAGATTGGTTAGCGGCTTATACTTATGATACCACTATGGTTCTCATTGAAGCTATAAAAAAAGCAAATATTCAAGGAACTCCAGAAAGTCTTCAGGTGGACCGTGGGAGAATACGTGATGCATTAGCAAGTTTTACTAACATTCATGATGCGGTGGAAGGAACGACCGGTTTCAATTATTTTGATAACAATAGAAATACTCAGAAAAAACCAACTACTATTGGTGTATATAAAAACAAATATCTTGAGCCTGTAGCCTTGTTTCAGGCACTTTACAATTTTAATGAAATTGTTGACATTAAAAATGCCAAAGCAAAACAACGTATATTGCGTATTGGTGAGGAATATATATCTAAAACTAATGTTATTTATACTGGGGTAGAGATAAAGGAAATTTCTGGTGTAAATTTTAATAATTTAACATATATGTTGGATTTTTATTTGTGGTTTCGATTTCAAGATAACTTTGACAGTTACGATATTGAATTTCTTAACACTGCTGAGCCAATTAAATTAGAAGAACCAATTGTCAAAAAAGTTGGGTATCATCTGTATCGTGTTAAAGGTCTTTTTAAGGCTGATTTTCTTTCAAATGATGTTCCTTCTAAACAGCATGTACTTGGTATTAAATTCCGTCATAAAAAACTCAATCAAAATAATCTTATCTATGTGACAGATGTCAGAGGAATGGGATCAATTGATCAAAAATTTTTGTTGGATAGATGGAAAGAAGCACAAATCTTCATGCCAACATCGGGTTGGTTTATCAAAAAAGCCATATTCTTCAGAAACAGTGTAAAAAAACATTCATTGGGCGATCCGGATTATCTTGGAGTAAAAGGGGGAATGGTTGAATATTCTCAATTCAATATGGGTATTTGGATTGAAAAAATGACCGAGGAAAAACTGAAATTGACCACAGTGCTTCAAATGTGGTTAATTCATCTTGCTTTTTGGATAATACTTATTTTCGTGTATCCCTATTCTCCTCAAATTCAAGCCATTTTCTTTTGGAATCCTTATATACGTCGGATTATGGGATTAGGTTACGTCAATTTTGCCTTAACATGGGTTCCCTATTTACGGCGAAAACTGTTAAAACCATTTCAACCTTCATTATTGGCAGATGCGGCTTTGGGTAATTTTGGTAAAGAGGTGTATTTTGAAAATGCGGAAGTTAAACGCAAAGGTTCACCGAAAACGTTACCGATTAAAGAAGCAATCCCTCGTATTAAAGGGCAGATTATCCTTGAAGGTGAATCGGGGTTAGGAAAAACGATGGCTCTTCGTTATTTATTAACAGCTTCTAAGAAACGTTTGGTGGTATTTTTGCCCGCTGAGAAATGTACCAAAGGCATTATACCGGCGATTCAAGCAAAATTACATGGTTTGGCAAAAGATGAAATGTTTCTCCAAAACCTGATTTATAGTGGAGCCATTGATATTTGCATTGATGGCTTAAATCAAGTCAGTGCTGACACTCGCGCTAAAATTACTGAGTTTGTGGAAAGCTATTTTAAAGGCAATATCATTATGACGATGCAACCGATAGAATGGACACCACCGACTAACGCAGAAATTTACGTATTGCAACCGCTAAAGCCTGATCAAATTAAAACGTTTATCATCAGCCGTTATGACATTTTGCCAGAAAACAGCACCCAATCCTATTTTGACTATGAACAAAAATGTCAGGGATATCTTGCCAACATCCTAAGAGAAGAACAGCCATTAGAAGTGTTAGAATCCACGCGGCGGACACTTTCTAATCCGATGGAATTAACCCTCATTGCCCAAATGTTAGCACATGGACAAACGCCCGACTTCTTCAACCTCCAAGAACAACAATATGAAATGGTATCAGACGATTTTGAACGCACCCATATAAACCGCCAATTCCGCCTGATTGAATTATCAGAACAGGTATATCAAATGCGTGTTAGCGATGAAGCGGCATTACCTAAACAGAAGTTCTTTGATGAAATCAAAAGTATGGAGAAATACCGAATGGTTGTCAGCCGTCAATCAGAAGATGCAGACGGCAACCCTGTGAAAGAATGGTATTTCCGTCACGACAAGATTATGGAATTTTTCTTGGTTAAGACATTCTACAATGAAAACCATTACGACAAACAACGCACCGTAAACCATTTCCATGATGCGCGTTTTCGGGGTGTTTATTTTAGGCTGGCAATGCACTTGCCGTTGGAGGAAGCCATTGTTTTACGTGATGAATTGATGGAATATGCCACAAAAAGCAGCGATCATTCGGTCTTTGATACCTTTGTGCAGTTATTGAGTTCACGAGAGAAGACACAGACTTTTAGACAATTGGAATCGACGATTACCTGACGCAATCGGGAAACCTCCCCTAAATCCCCTCCTTAAATTAAAGAGGGGAGTTGTATAACCTCCCCTAAATCCCCTCCTTAATTAACTAATCTTTACCCACAAGTACCTCGTCTTTTGGAGTCCAAACCTTCAGGTTTGGCAGTTCGCGATGGAGTCCAAACCTTCAGGTTTGGCAGTTCGCGATGGACTCCAAGAACACAAACCTGAAGGTTTGGACTCCAAGAACACAAACCTGAAGGTTTGGACTCCAAGAACACAAACCTGAAGGTTTGGACTCCAAGAACACAAACCTGAAGGTTTGGACTCCAAAAACACCTGGGTACTTGTGGATAAAGATTAGCCTTAATTAAAGAGGGGACTTGTACCTGACGCAATCGGGAAACGCTATATAAAACCTAAATGGGCATTTCCTCAATTATTTTTATCGTTTCTACACTGACAGTACAAACCCGTTTCAATAAGTCAATAACGTGTTCTTTGTAGTCGGCGAAGCGATAGGTATTGAATTTTTCGGCGATGGTTTTGTCGCGGGGTTTCTTTTCTTTGTATTGGTCAAGTATCCATTCTAAGGCACTGCGATTGCCGAGTTTGTAGTCCCATGCACTGGCGGGAATGCCTTGCAAAGTGGTGATTTGATCAAGGTGGATTTTACCCGCTTCTTTGTCGGCTTTGAGTTTGGGTTTGTTTTGCTTGTTGGTTTCTATGTCTATTTGCTTGAGTTTGTACTTTTTGGCTTTTTCGTAGTTTAGGTGTAAATCCATTAGTTGCTTGCCCCAGTTTACCCATTGGGAGAAGTCTTCATAAAACGGGAGGCGGGGAAATTCTCGCTTTAAGTTGAGTTCGTATTTTTGCCGGTAAGCTGGGTTATGAAGTACGGCGTATGTGTAGTGGAATATGTTTTCCTTGGTTATGGTGTTGTCTTGGTAGTGGTTTTGGAATTGGTTTAAGCCCCAGTTGGTTATGTTGTCGGTACGGTTGCCTTCGGAATCGTAGCGGTAAAACGGGATAATTTGAGTATCTTCTAAAAAATGATAATCAACCAGATTCTTGATAACTAATGTTTGATGCTGTTTATTAGAAGGGATACCACTAATACAAATACATACTTCATTTGTTTTTACAAAAATCTGTTCTGTTTGATATAAATCTTCATTTAAAACTTTTCCATGATAAATATATTTTCTTACAAATGGTCTAAAATGAGTTTTACGAATATTGTTATCTTGAAAAAGAAGTGACATTCTTTTTAACAATTGTTTTTTTAACGCTCTAGTCCATTTTATTTCATAGCCAATTAAATCTGAAATATTTTCGTCATTAACTATTTCTTTCAACCTATTTAATTCAGAATTAAAGAAAGCAATATATCTTTGCATTTTGATCACAACATTTTTTCTATCAAAGTCATAAACCCAATCATCTCTATTGGATTTTATGCCTTGAGAAAACAACTTAAAAACGGCCTGTTCCTCCTTCTGTGACTTAGCCAATTTAGTCTCTTTGTTAGCCAAAGGCAACAAGTCATCAAAGTCATTATCAGCAAGGTTAAGCCAATTGTGATTTTTATCTGGCGTGATACGTTCAAAATTCAAACTGTCTAGTGTATTATCCCTTAAATATTCCTTCTTTTCTTCAGCTTTGGCATAATCACGAATAGCATTGTAATAAATTTTACAACCTTTAGAATTCTCATCTTTAATCAAAAAATAAACAGCTATACCAACACGAATTGCATCACTAAACACATTACCACTTTCTTTACGTCGTCTCTCACCTGTCGTTCTAGCATTACCTTTTAAATCAATCGCATAAATAGCATTAAATTCTTCAGCAATCACCTTTCTAAAGCCGTCATAAGTCCTAGCTTCAAGAAATGAACTATTAGACACAAAAGCAATTACTCCATTCTTATCTATCCGGTTGGAAGCCCAACGCAGAAAGCGTGTATACATATCATACATCTTAGTTTTTTGCGCTGTACTATTCTCAATATAAGTCCGCTTAATATCATTATCTATCTCTGGATACTCACGGTTCTTATTGTTATCATTCTCGTTTTGTTGATTAGCATTATAAGGCGGATTCCCAATAATCACCGAGATTTTACGCTGATTCTGCTCCTCAATTCGTTTAGCATTCTCCGCACCTAAACCCAAAGATAAATCACTTTGTTGATGCTTATAACCAGTACCATGCTCAAAACCCACATTATCTAGTGTATCCACAAAGCAAATATTACCAAACTCCTCATACTTCCCCATCTTCTGCTGATAAGTATACTCAATATTCAAATTCGCAATATAATAAGGCAAAATAGACACCTCATTACAATGAATCTCATTCTTATACTTTGCTGGCAACCTACTTTTAGGCAAGTACTCAATTAGCTCCGTGATAAACGTACCAGTGCCAGTCGCTGGATCCAAAATCGAAACATTATCATCAGATAACAAGCGGTTAAAATGCTTATCCAATAAATAATCCGTACTCCTAATCATAAACTGCACAATCTCATTGGGCGTATAAACAATACCAAGTCTATCTGCACCTTTGGGATTATAGGCTTTATAAAAGTTCTCATAAATCACCTTCAAAAACTTCTGTTTCTCGTGGTGATTACTAATGTCAGCCGCTTTCCTTCTAATTACCGCATAATAACTTTCAATTGATTTCAAAGTATCACGCCGCACACTACCAATAAAAAACGTATTAACCACAGATTCCAATTCCTTCGCAATCACATTCTCTCTATGAAACTGGCTCTCATTAAACACAGTCAAGAAAATATCCTCAGTTAAGATATGCTGAATTATCATTTCCTGAATATCAAACTCATTTATCTTTGGATTGATAGATTCTTTGCACAGATTGAAGAGTTTCTTAAAAGCGGCTTTGAACTTCAAAGCTTTTTGATTGGCTATGGTAGAGCGTAAAGTATCAACAACGGTGGGTAAATCGGCTTTAAATTTTTCAATCGCTTGACGAAAATCCCGAACCTCCCGCCGTTCATAATTGATGAATTTATTTAACAGCGCGTCTAATTTAGCGGCATCTGCAATAGAAACCCGACTGACTTCGTTATTGCCTTGAATCAAAATCGCCTGTTGAGAATCCTCAAATAATATGTTGTCATTTGGATAACCTTTAGCAAACTTGGTTCTTATTTCCTTGTCCAAATCATCATATTTATCTTTAGATTCCCAATAACCCCAATCCAAACGCAATGCATCCTTAACTGTGCCATCTGGATATACAGTAGTATCGTATTTGGTTGGGTAAGCTAGTTCTGGTATTAAGATAAAATTCTTTGGTATACAGTAGGCATTCAACAGGTTTTGAAACGCCACACGGATTGAAGTTTCTTTACTGGAGCCACCGTATTGGATGATTTTTTCTACTTCGGTATGGTAATTTTGAATGAGTAAACGCGACATTGGGTTTTATTTAAAAAATTTGGTTGGGGCAGAACTGCGTGTCTGCCCTTTGATATGAAATTATAATTTTTCAATCGTATCAGTTTTAACCCATTAGGGTTTTAGCAAAAAAGATAGTATTATTGCTCCAGGCAATGAGAGTGTTAAAATAAAATAAATATCTCTAAAAAGCATAAATCCAACTGCGGTGAAGAAAAATAAAAAAACTATAAACAATAAAAACTGATCTAACCCAGAGTAATTTTCATCTTTTTCCTCTATTTCGTCTATTTCAGCTTGTGACGGTCTGTAACGATTTTTTTCAATCTCACCAGTTTCATCAAGCCCCAAAGTTTTATCAGTTTTTTCAACTGTTTCATAACAATTTGAAAAAGTATAATTTTCTTTAGAGATATAGTCATAAGTTTGACCCTGTGGATATTCCTTGACTTTTTCTAATGAAAAATTAAATTTCTTTATGAATTTTTCCACGTTATCTATGCTAGTAAAAACCTTTTTATGCTTGGAGTCATTATTTAAATTCTTGGTTTCAATATAAGCATAATAGGTACTAACGCTTCTAGGACTAGAACAACCGAAACTAGACCATGAATCAATGGTTTTAACATCATTAACATCATATTTTTTACCATCAATTTTTATTGTTCCATCCAAGAAACTAATTACCACTCCAGCTTGAGAAAATTCGTTTTGATTAAATGTAAAAAATGCATTGCTAGAGGGGCCTTTCATTAAACCCATTACTAATACAGTTAAAACAAATATTAATAATGATCCTGCAAATAATAATTCCATAAGTACTGTCCTTTTGTTGTTTTTACGTTGCTAAAACGATAGTGTTATTGTGCCACATGGATAAATTTGTCTAAACCTGACAGGTTTTTGAAACCTGTCAGGTTTTTTCCAATATTGGTAGGACATCATAAAAGAAAAAGTAATACCAGCCCAATAGTTATTGCAGCACCCGCAGCGACTGAGATCATAGTGGTTGTGGACATTTTATTTGCATCATCCGTCAATTCAGTATCATCTTTTTTTAAAGGACAATCCTCCGGGTTTAACAATGATGGAATTTCATCACATGAAAATTTATTTCCAGAAACGCCTAAATGCCCCTTCCCAGAAGCTTTCTTTTTTTTTAAAGGACAATCCTCCGGGTTTAACGATGATGGAATTTCATCACATGAAAATTTATTTCCAGAAACGTATAAACGCTTCTTCCCAGAAGTTGATTTGCCCAAGTTGTTTAAGTTGGCAAGAGATTTGGGAATAGGGCCACCAAGTTTATTATTGTACAAAGAAAGATATGTCAACTTCCCTAAATTCCCAATTGATTCCGGAATAGAGCCACCAAGTTTATTATTGCTCAAATAAAGCCACCGTAAATTACTTAAATTCCCAATTGATTCAGGAATAGGGCCACCCAATTTATTATTGTTCAAAGAAAGATATGTCACTCCCCCTAAATTCCCAATTGACTCAGGAATAGGGCCATCAAGTTTATTACTGCCCAAGTCAAGCCTTATCAACTTCCCTAAGTTCCCAATTGATTCAGGAATAGAGCCACCAAGTTTATTACCGCCCAAATCAAGACTTGTCAACTTTCCTAACTTCCCAATTGATTTTGGAATAGGGCCACCAAGTTGATTCCGGCGCAAACTAAGAAATGTCAACTTTCCTAATTTCCCAATTGATTTCGGAATAGAACCTTTGAGTTTATTATCATTTAGTTCAATTTTAGTGACATATCCATCACTACATGAGACACCTTTCCAACTACAAGCTGCTTTTGTCACATTCCAGCCGGTGTTATCTTTCCAGTTTTGCCCATCAGTACTGTTATAAAAATGTACCAAAGCATTACATTCAGATCGCGGAATACCAACAGACTTTGGACAAATAGTAGAACCAACAATAAATTGATTTCCAGCCCAATCAAAATGCACTAGTTGCTTTAAATCATTCAAAAAAGCGGGAGACATTCCAGTAAATTGATTGTTACTAATATCAAGTCGTTGTAATTGTTGTAATTTTTCAAAAAGTTTGGGGATATAACCACTCAGTTGATTGTCATTCAAGTTAAGGGTTTGTAGTTGTTTTATATAACCGATGGAACCAGGGATAGAACCATTGAGTTGGTTATTATTCAGTGCCAGAGTTTGTAATTGACTTGAATGCCCCAAGGAAAATGGAATTGCACCACTAAGTTTATTATTAGCTAAGTCAAGAATTGACAATTTACTAAAGTAATAACCAATTGATGGTGGAATTGTCCCTTTCAGATTATTTTTATTCAAATTAATTTGAGTGACATGTCCATCTTGACAAGTAATACCCTTCCACTCGCAATGGGTTTGCTCTGCGCTCCAACCTTCTTTCCAATAATAGCCCTTGGTACGAAAATAAATTTCCACCAAACCTTTACACTCGACTTCAGGAAGTTGCGTACACTTAATGGCGAGCAGTTGTTCCGTTTTAGCAACTATATTTACAGTAGTTGATAGCAATGACTTGATCGTATCGACTATGACATCTGAATTTGCATCCATATGGTGATATCCCCCAGTTGCTATGCTGATGTCCGTCGCTTGGTTTGTATAATTTCTCTCAATTGCACCATAAATCTTGTTATAGTCTCCCCCGCTAGTAACAGAATCCATTTTACCGGAACAACCCGTGTCGGTGCTGATGGCCAAGATGATGATGCCTGCTGCCGAGAGATCGGTTATAACGCTTTCTTTGGTTATGTCGTAAGATAGTTTAGTCGCCGCAATCGGCACTGGATCATGACCCGGACAGTCACCAAACCATAATACGATCTGTTTAGCATCAGTTCGCCAGCCAATGGATGGAGCGTTGGCAATCCGATCTAGAGCGTATAATTGAGCCTCAGGACTATCCGAGCCACCTGATACATTCCAACCATTGAGGGCTGTTTGAACAACACTGGTATCTGTAGTTAGACTCTGCATTGACTGGAATGCGTATGGTTCATGCGGAAAGTCTTTGTAATCGCCAACACCGAAGGCTAGATCGGTATCAGGGAACGAGCTAATGAGACTGTTCATAATCTCAGTCGCTCCTGCTTTTACCGAAGAGATGGGTGCCGACATACTGCCTGTCGTGTCTGCAAGAAAGTAGATATCTACCATCGTTTTTGGGGTAATAGTCACTTGGGCACTTTGCTCAGTACTGCCTAAGCCAGTTAGTAACAACGCACAAAAAGCGGCAACAAAACTTTGGCAATAAGCCCTAATGCGCGGTTGATGAAACACAGTGGTTTTTCTGGATTTGTTCATATAAGTAAAATATTCTTTTCTAATGAATTGAATTATCTAATATTTTGGAATCCAAAGCTTTAGCCTTGAGCAAGTCCCAAAGCAAGCAGCGTTATCGACTCCAAAATATTTATTGGGATCACAAAATATTTATTGAGGTCAGAATAAAATTAATATGGTAGATAACAATTTTATTGACATTTGTTAACATGTTACAATTTATGTAAACAAGTTAAGTTGATGTGAATAAGGGAGTATCAGCCCGTTATCCCCTCGCTTACGCTTAGGGTTGCTTGATTGGTGAGT
>JAUCGK010000109.1 GCA_030378085.1 Candidatus Parabeggiatoa sp. HSG14 | reverse complement strand
ATGATGTTTGGTTCCACCCGTGTACGGGGGGTTAGGGGGGTATCCCCAAAATCTGTTACAATCAGCAAAATTTCATTTTGCACTACTCTGGTATTCACTTTTGAAGTACAGTGCGTAACATCAGTAACTAATGTGATGTTACGCAGATAGCTTCCAAATTGGAGTGCAAAATTCATTTTGCCAACTAGAGTGTAACTCCTCGCAAAATAAATTTTGCACTCCCGTAGAGACGTCCGTGTGTCTCTACTTTTGGAAGTGCAGTGCGTAACATCAGTTTATAAAAAGAAGTGCAAGGTGTGGGGAAATAAAATTGACGAAATGATAATATTTTAATTAAACAAAAACTTTTTTATTTCCCCCTTGAATAAAGGGGGATTGGTGGGAAATTTATGTACTTTCTACTTTAAACATTGATATAGGCTCTTTTTCTGCAACTGGTGGGGCAATAATATTAACAAATCTACGCATTTTTGGCCCTTTTTTCTCAAATTTGACTACCCCATCTATTGTGGCATATAGCGTATCATCTTTGCCTCTGCCTACATTGGCACCAGGATGAAATTTTGTACCCCGTTGACGTATTAGAATATTACCTGCTAATACTTTTTCGCCACCATAACGTTTGACACCAAGGCGTTTTGATTTTGAATCACGCCCGTTGCGACTACTACCGCCTGCTTTTTTATGTGCCATCTTGCTTTACCTCTTATCGTTTGCCGCATGATGCGGAGTTGTTTCAGTCGCTGACGTTTCAGCTGCGTTATCTTGCGAAGTGACATCAGTTTTTGAAGTTGGAGTTTCAGCGACTGTGTCTGTTGTTTCCACTTTTTGAGTCTCAGTGGCTCCGTCAGAAGAAGTTGCTTCAGTTTTTTGGTCATTAGCTGCCGTTTCCGAAGACTTATCTTCAACCAGTTGTTCTTTAGCTACAGGCGCTATTGGTAATGTTGCTTCAATCCCATCAGCCATAATACCGGTGATTTTTACATCAGTGTAGTATTGGCGATGTCCCATTCGTTTAAGATGGTGTTTACGGCGTTTAAATTTGACGATTTGAACTTTTTTAGCACGTCCTTGTTTTTGTATTGTGGCAGTCACTTTTCCACCATCTATTTTTGGTGTTCCAACCTTTATAGTGTTTCCATCAGACACTAACAATACTTCTTTAAACTTGATGTTTTTACCTTCATTAGCAGCAATCTTTTCTACTCTTAAGGTATCACCTAGTGCTACTTTGTATTGTTTGCCGCCTGTTTTGATTACAGCATACATAAAATTATTCTCCTGTCCAAGTAAGGGTAGAATTGTAGAAAATTTGAGGAAAAAAAACAATAAATATTTTGAATTTTTATTAAGATAAATGGGTAATGGCGAATAAGTTTTGTGTCATTAAGGGCTTAAAAAAGAAAAATCAGTCCATTCAATTTGAAGTTTCTGTACCATTCTTCAGTCTCAGTCAAAAATCCGATTTTTTTTAAATATATCAGTATATCTCATGTAATTATCTCTTTGCTTAAATTATATAATTTATTGATTTTAAAATAAATATTTTATATATGCAATATTGATACCTTTTTTAAATATTTAAACTAAAATAGTGCTCCTAAATGAACTGAATGAGGCCCAAACCTAAAGGTTTGGACTCCAGGTTTATAAAATTATAAATACGTCATTAATTTTATTAAAAAATGTTATATACAAAAATACATTTACCCTATTCGTTATTCTTATTCATCTTTATCTATTCGACTAGATAATGGACTGATTTGCCCTGTGTATTTCGCGCCTTTTTTTTCACTGTAAGGCCTACTCGTTGGGCCACTCAGTTGTTCAAAACTGACTGCACAAATTCGCATTCCTGGACGAAGTGCCAGTGGCAATTTACCAATATTAGCAAACTCAAGCGTAATCTGTCCGTCCCAACCGGGGTCGATGGTATGTGCTGTTACATGTATCATAAGTCCTAATCGCGCCAAGCTACTACGCCCATCTAACCAACCCGCAATATCATTTGGCAAAGTGATACGTTCTATGGTAATTCCTAATGCTAATTCTCCAGGATGCAAGTAAAAAGCTTTATCATCTTCAACGATAATATCTTCCATAAATTGGTCACACATCGTAAAGAGACTATCGGATGTGCCAAGGTTTATAAAAGGGGGACATTGGGTATATTTAAAAACCTTAAAATGATTTCCAAGCCTCAGATCAATTGAAAAAGAGCCAATGTGTTCATCTGGAATACTGGGACTAATAGCAATTTTGCCAGCGGCAATTTTTTCTAAAATGTGAATATCTGAAAGTTTCATTGTAGGGTTTATTTTTGTATAAACTGTAATAGTCAAAAAGAGGTTAAACTAGGAGCAAAGAAAAAGGCGTTCTCAATAAAGGTAACATGGAGTCCAAACCTTCCGGTTTGGAACGCCCAAACCTAAAGGTTTGGACTCCAACCTCAATACTTTAGAAATATCTAAAAAATTAAATTTTTTTATTATACATTAAAACTATTAATTTTTCAATTTAATATTTTTTAATATTTTAAAATCTAACTCATTGAATTATATTAAGTGCAACAGATTGTGGCTTTTATTCCCTTTTTGAGAAGAGTTAGGGAGTGTGATTAAGTTATTTTTTCGTTGATCATTGAGTATATTCATTTTTTGAAGTGATCTAAAATATCGGTTAGGTTTAAACTATAATTCTGTTGATTTCAAAATTTATCTTGACTTTTAATATCGTATACGTATACATTTTATAATTATTATTTTTCTCGTTACCCAATATTCTTAATCTAATTGATAAAAACATCGTTAATATTTATTATCATAAATAAAAAAGGAAAAATAAAATGATTTTGAAAACAATTAAATATTGTAAAAATAAAGGTGAGAAAAACGAATGGAGTATAAGAGGTAATCCAGTTGATGATAAGTACCTGGATTTAGAGCAAATTAATTTGATTGTGGGCAGAAACGCTTCTGGAAAAACCAACACAATACAAATTATCCGTGAAATTGCTGACTTATTAGCGGGTGATGCTAAGCTCTCTGAGTTAATTTATGATACTTCAACTTATGAACTTGGGTTTGAAGATGGAAATGACAAAGTAGAGTATTTTTTGGATTTTAAAAACGGTCGTGTAATTCAAGAAACTCTTAAAATTAATGAAGATAAGAAATTGGATCGTGCCGAAGGTAAGTTATTTTACGCAGAACTTGGTAAAAACTTAGCTTTCGAGACGGATAAGGATTCGTTGGCTTTAGCAAGACGAGATTCAAAACAACAACCATTTTTTGAAAGCCTTTACAGATGGGGAAAAAACCTAAGTCACTATAAATTTGGTGGTAAACTTGGTAAAAATTTCGCTGTGAAAGATGCTAATGGAGTCTCTTCAGAAAAAGTTGATTTAAAAGATGGGAACGATGTGACCAAAATTTTCATAAAAGGAGAGAAGCTTCTTCATAAAAAATTTGTTGATTCTGTTATTGAGGATATGAAGAATATTGATTATTTGGTTGATGAAATAGATGTTATGCCTTTAGTATTGAAATCTGTACCATATGGTTTTGTTTTAAAAGTTCAAGAAACAGAATTAAATTCTGTAACCAACCAATTAGACATGTCACAAGGCATGTTTAGAGCTTTATCATTATTAATTCAACTGAATTATTCGCTTTTAGCCAAAATCCCAAGTTGTATCCTGATTGATGATATTGGTGAAGGTTTAGATTATGAAAGGTCAAAAGCCTTAATTGACTTAATCATTGAGAAAGTCAAAGACTCTTCTGTGCAAATAATTATGACAACGAATGACCGGTTTGTTATGAATAAAATTCCATTAGAATACTGGTCTGTCATTAAGAGAGAAAGAAACATGGCCGTTTTTTATAACTATAAAAATTCACAGAAAATCTTTGACGATTTTGAATTTACAGGGCTGGATAATTTTTCTTTCTTTTCATCAAATTATTATCAAGAGTTATAAATTCATGCAAACTAAAATAGCCATCTTTGTGGAAGGTCAGGGTGAACAAATATTTTTGCGTAACATATTGTTTCATTTATATGATAATAGTTTGTTAAGTTTTGAATGCGTAAAATTTCATGGGGGAGAAAATAAATATGTGCCTTATCCTTTTGGAAATAAACAAACCTCTAAGATTCATTTTTTAATTGTTAATGTGGAGAATGATGAAAAAGTGCTAATTGTCATAAAAAATATGGAAGAAAATCTTATTAAAAAAGGAGGTTATTCAAAAATAATTGGATTACGTGACATGTATTCACGAATATACAGAACAAAATCAAACGGTAAAATTGATGATGAAATCAGTAAACAATTTATTGAAACTTACAATTCAGAAATTAATAAAATGTCAACACCTGATAAAATATCTTTCTATTTTTCGATAATGGAAATAGAGTCCTGGTGGTTATCAATGTTTACGCTTTTTAAGAAAATTGATTCCTCCTTGACAGTTGATGCCATCAATGAAAAATTTGGGTTCAAATTAGATGAGATAGATCCAGAAAGATATTTTTTCCATCCAGCTAATGACTTGAAAAGTATATTAGAATCGGTTGGTAAAAGTTATGATAAAAAACGAGGTGATGTTGAATCCATAACCACTCATATTACTCTTCAAGATATTGATGCTGGAATCTCTAACAACAGATGTGGTACATTAAGAGCTTTCTATGAAGAACTATGTAGCTTTCGTACAGTTTGAATTGTCGGATTATTAAACTCAAAGAACTTATGATAGAAATTGATAAATTTTTTGATTGACTATATTCCATGTACCTTATGTCTAATTATTATCGTTCTTATCTACAAATTCCCACTTCAATCTCTCCCTACTAAAATTTTAATCACAAATATATTCTGCATTTCAATTTTTTTATCAATATGTTGTACCCAATTATTATCCGTTTGATTAACAACCATCCCAAAATTTCACCCTTGTATTATTTACCTTCCTATTTCAGTAGAACCCAATTTAATCTATTAAATCTAAAAAAAGTTGTACTTACGAGGAATAAACTATTATAATTTTTTGAAATAAATACAGTTTATAGCTAAATCTTTAAAATTGTAAAATTTGGTGAAAATCTATTAGTTACTCAGGGCATAGTCATTATGTTTACTTCAAAAAAATCAACACCACGTCATCAAGAATCACGCCGTCGTTTTTTACGCACGATGGCACTTTTTTTTGGTGTTATAGGGACTTCATTAGCAACGATATTCCCAGCTTTTGCTAAATCTCGATTACGTCCACCAGGCGCGATAGAAGAAGGTGAATTCTTAGCTTCATGTATTAAATGTGGTCAATGTGTACAAGTTTGTCCCGTTCAAGCCATTGATCTTGCAGATATTGATGAGGGGATGGGAATAGGTGTACCGTATATTGATGCACGTAGCCAAGCTTGTGACTTTTCTTGTGATGCAGTGCAATGTATTTTGGCTTGTCCCACAGGTTCATTAAGTCCTACCGTTAGTAAGAAGGAAGATGTCCGCATGGGATTGGCGCGAGTAGCAAGACTTGAAGCTTGTTTAGCCTATCATGGACAAGGTTTTAAGGGACAAGCGCGTGGCCCTCATTTTCAAGGTTTATTACGTTATGCAGAAATTGATCGTTGGAAACCTATTCCCGTCAAAGATTATCCCGAAGATCGTGAATTGTGTGATCTCTGCGTGTGTCGGTGTCCTATCGAAAAGGCTATTTCTTTACGTCCTGTTGAAGGCGGAAAAGGAATGAAACCAGTTATCCATGAAGCTTGTGTTGGATGTGGCGTTTGTGAAATGATTTGTCCGGTAGAACCCACTGTCATTGTGATTGATGAGAGAAAAACTTGGGAGACAGCATGAAAGGTAATTTTGAAGCACTTGCCGTAATGTTTGGAAAAGAACCAATAAAGCCCAAACGAATAACGGAACAAGCCATAAAAATTCATAAGGATAAACGTGAATTAGCTATAACGCCAGAAACGATTGCGAAAATCAAGCAAGAATTAAAAAATGCAAGACAGGGAAACTATTCAAAAAAATGGCGTAATCGCCGTTGGACAGCATTGATTAGTATTAATTTACTATTTACACTTTCTTTTTGGATAGATATTCAATTATTTGAGGGTTCTATGATTGCCTCGCGTGTGCTTGGTTTTCACATGGCTGATGTTTATTCTGCCCTGCAAGTTGTTCTTGCTTATAAGATAATGTTTATCAATCTTGCTATTGGCACTATCACTGTTTTTTTTATATGGATATTTTTAGGTGGACGTGCTTTTTGTTCTTGGGTTTGTCCTTACCATCTGTTTGCAGAATGGACAGAAAGAATACACATAAAACTTGTAGAAAAAAAATGGGTAAAAGATCATCCTTTTCATCGGGGAGTTCGCACCATTTTTTGGATTGTATTTTCTATACTGGCATTCATTTTAGGCTATGCCCTTTTTAATAGTATTAACCCCGTTGGCATTGTGAGCCGCGCCCTGATTTATGGCCCTAGTTTGGCAATACTTTGGGTAGTGATGTTATTATTGTTTGAAATTTTTTACTCGCGCCGTGCATGGTGTCGTTATGTCTGTCCAATGGGTTTAACTTATGGTATCACAGGTGCGTTATCGCCGTTGCAAGTCACTTACCATTTACCTGACTGTCAACATGAAGGGGCTTGTCGCGTTGTTTGTGAAGTTCCACATGTTTTAGAATGTGTCAAAAAAAGCCGTGCTAAAGAGGTTACGGTTGATATTGGCACTGATTGTACTTTATGTGGTGCTTGTGTTGACGTTTGCCCTACGAGTTCTCTACGTTTTGAAATCAAAGGATTAAGTTATTTAACCTAATGTCATATTGGAGTCCAAAGCGAAGCTTTGTCAGGTTTCGTACAAAGCTTCGTTATTGAACTCCATCACTCTCTATAATTTCTTAATTAAGGAATGAGGATTTTATAATTTCCAAAACTTGGAGTTGTCAAACCTGACAGGTTTTAAAAACCTGTCAGGTTTAGTGATTGAGGAAAAAGTTCGCAGAGCAAAATTTTTCCTCAATCGGGTTTTATTAAATCCTGAATCCTAAGGGTATTCACAAAATGAAATCACTACTTTTTTTAATTCTTGGTATTCTTTTAATATCAACTGCCAATTCTTATCAACCATTACATTCAACGTTTCCAGAAATTCTTGGCCCTGTTTATCAATACCTCAGTTCTCTTAGTGGAGAAATTTTATATGCAGCTGGTTTTCTTGCATTGACTATTTCTATATTTTCAGGATTACCAAGTTGGTTGAGCATTTTATTATTTGTTGGATTAACATTTGGGTGCGGTTATTATTTTGGTAATGCAGATATTTCTTTCACGATAGGCAATATTATTATTTTGTAAATGTCATGATAAATAAAGAAAGTGTCTGGAAAAATGAAGTTAAGCGCGTTGCATTAGGTATTCGCAGACGGGTTTTTGAGCATACCATCAAAAATAACGGTGGCTATTTAAGTCAAGCGTGTTCATCGGCAGATTTTCTAGCCACCCTTTATGTGAAAAATATGAACTTGGGCCCAAGTATTGCTCCCCAAATTCCCAAACCTTTTGCAGAGCCTCCAAATGCCAATAATCCCAACAGTTTTACGGGAGCAGATTATCATGGTGCTAAAAAACCTGAATTTGATCGTTTTTTTGTCAGCCCAGCCCACTATGCTCTTGTGATTTATGCGGCACTGGTAGAAACTGGACGGATGGATCCGGAAGGTTTAGAAATGTTTAATCAAGATGGGAGCAGTGTTGAAATGATTGGTGCTGAACATTCTCCCGGTATGGAAGTAACCACAGGTTCATTAGCACAAGGTTTAAGTATGGCAGCTGGCGTTGCCTTGGCAAGAAAACTCAAAAAAGAAAGTGGGCGTGTCTGGGTGTTTCTATCAGATGGTGAACTTCAAGAAGGGCAAACTTGGGAAGCATTCCAAGTGATTCGTCATTACAATTTAAACAATCTCGCAATTATCGTTGATCTCAATGGACAACAATGTGATGGTGCAATGGAATCGGTATTGAGTTTGGGTAATGCTGCTGATAAGTTAACTGCCTTTGGCGCAAATGTCATTGAATTAGATGGACATGATATTGAAGCGGTGCAAAAAGCGGGAGAAACATATCCTGAAAATGGTGCATTAGTCATTTTAGCAAAAACAAATCTTTGTCAAGGAATGGATTATTTAGAAAGAAGATTACCTCGGTTACATTATGTGCGCTTTCAATCACAACAAGAAGCACAAGAATTGGAGACGGCTATTAGAAAGCAGCTTTATTAAGTCAGTTTAAGAAAATTTACTTCGCTTCAATAATGAACAAAACAACTGTTCACTCTTTTCTCAAAATTTTATTCTGATTGTAACAGATTTTGGGGACACCCCCCTAACCCCCCGTACACGGGTGGAACCAAACATCATTCGACACTTTGCTTTTTGTAACAGATTTTGAGGACACCCCCCTAACCCCCCGTACACGGGTGGAACCAAACATCATTCGACACTTTGCTTTTTGTAACAGATTTTGGGGACACCCCCCTAACCCCCCGTACACGGGTGGAACCAAACATCATTCGACACTTTGCTTTAATTTTTCTATTTTGGGACTTCCCCCTGTGTACGCTAATCTTTACCCACAAGTACCCAGCGTTTTTTGGAGTCCAAACCTTCAGGTTTGGGTTTTTGGAGTCCAAACCTTCAGGTTTGGGTTTTTGGAGTCCAAACCTTTAGGTTTGGGTTTTTGGAGTCCTTCGCTCCTGCCAAACCTGAAGGTTTGGACTCCGTCGCGAACTGCCAAACCTGAAGGTTTGGACTCCTAACAAATGGAGTCCAAGATTTATCTTGGAAAAGGATAAAATACTATGAACACTCAAAATGTTGTTGTACTCGGTGCTTCTCCAAGAGAAGATCGCTATTCTAATAAAGCGGTACGTGAACTGGTTCATCATAATTACAATGTTTATCCAATTCATCCCTTGTCTCCTGATATACATGGAAAAAAATGCTACAAACATTTGGATAACGTACCTTGTCAAGTAGATACACTTACACTTTATGTCGGTGCTGCAAGATCAACACCGTTAATAGAAAACATTTTGGCTATAAAACCAAGCCGAATTATTATGAATCCAGGTGCTGAAAATGATTTATTGGAAACCAAAGCTAAGGAACATAATATTGAGGTGGTTCGAGGTTGTACTCTCGTGATGCTAAATACGGGACAATTTTAAGGAAACCCCATACCAACCACAAGACCAATCCGTTTATTTCGTAAAATCCGTTGTACTAAACAATAAACCCAATACTGTAGAGACACACAGCCGTGTATCTCTACTTTTATCCTTGGTTAGATGCAATCCTTGTAGTTATTGTCTCCCAAATCCGTTATACTCCTGTACATCCTATAATCTGTTAAATCCTGTTCAAAACATTTTCCAAACAACAAGGAAACCCCATGTCAACCATAGAAGAACTCGTGGAAGAAATCATCACTAATTTTTTTAAAAAACCGCTACCAAAAGCACAACACGCGCTGGCTGCTAAAATTATTAAAGAGATTTTTTTTGACGCTGAAGATTTAAGCTTTACAGAATGGCAGCAGCGGGTTGAACAACAGGAACAAGACTTTTCAAATATTCCAGAAGGACGATTTGCTTATTTATTTTTGCAGAAGATAGCAGGCGAATCAGCAGAAACACACTTTGCTAAAGAAGATATTCCTTATTATAAAAAAGGCATCAAACAGGCGAAAATTTGGCTGGCAGAAGGTGATACTTCAGTGCGGGAAGTTACACTTCTCTTGTATGACAGGCTAGGAACTAGTCAAGGAAAATTAGGTCAGGTTGAGGAAAAAATTGAAATTTATAAGCAAGGGTTAACTCACGCGCAAGCTTGGCTGGACGATGCCTCGGTTTGGAAGCAGGTGCTTAATCTTTATGTCAATCTGGGAGTTAGCCAAGGACAATTAGGCCAAGTTGAGGAAAACATTAAAACTCATCAGCAAGGATTAACCCACGCGCAAGCTTGGCTAGATGATGCCTCGGTTTGGGCACTGGCACTTCATCTGTATGTCAATCTGGGAGTTAGCCAAGGACAATTAGGCCAATTTGAGCAAGCCATTGAAATTTCTCAGCAAGGATTAACCCACGCGCAAGCTTGGCTGGATGATGCCTCGGTTTGGGAGTCAGTGCTTAGGCTGTATGATAATCTTGCTGTTGCTTTGTTCAACAGTGGCCATATTGCTGCCCGTTTACCCTATTTCCCAGTGATTAACTATTTTCTCTGGCAAGTGGATTCCCAAAATAAGCAAATAATAGTAAAGAACCAAAAAAACCATTTTGATTACCTAACTTCACCCATTAACTTCACCCACTATTTTCAAGACTTTCTCCATCCATTAATCACCCAATGGCACAACCCAAATAAGCAACACCGCCATCCACTGATTTCTACCCATCGACTACTGCGTCTTAGTGAAGGCTTTTACTTAATCAATGCCCTACAACAAAGGCATTCATTACACTACGCCTATTTGAGACTTGTCGATCTCAGCGGACTAGAATCACAATGGCAACAACAAATCGGTCAACCCTTCGCCGCTTGTTTAGAAACCGCTATCGCCCCTTGGCAAGAATTATTTCCCAATACCGATTTTCCACTACACGCAGAATTTCTCAACGGTTCTCACGCTTTTCAACTAGAACAATTACTAGACAATGTACCTTGGTACAAACGGTTATGGTACAAAACTCCTGTCAACATATTATATCAAGTCGTAACCCAAAGCCGAGAACTCATTGATAAAGACAACGCATTCAAAATACAAAAGCAACAACCCTGGAATAGAATGCTCACCGAAACCAGCGAAGCATTAATCGAATGGCTAAACTTTGGGATTTTGCAACATTTACCCTTACCAACCGGTTTAGCCGATAGAACCAGTATCCTATTGGGAATCGTCTTTGTCTACGGTAAAGCTGATCCATTAGATAACAGGTGGATTTCTGATGAAAAATTCATCACTGATGCGATTAAAAAAAGCCAAATTCTGGACTGGATGACTGGCAGCGAAAAAAAATGCTTAAATAGCTGGTGGAATCATGCAAAATCGTCAATGGTAACGCTACAAGATAAACTTTTTATCACCATCCTTGACAAAGAACAAGAAACTGAACAATGGCAAAACACAGAAAACTTAATCACTGATTTAAAACTGGCTTGTGCGACAATCCAACCCTTCATAGAACCCTTAGCCCGTCTCTTCACAGCACTAGAGCAAACCGATTTAACCACGCCCATCGAAATCATTCTTAAACAAGGATATATCAAACCCGCCTGCCATGAACGCGCCATCACAAGCCTTATCTGTGGCATCAGCCAACGCGAGTTAGTCAAGGCTATCAGTCAATGGTTAGAAAAACCAGGCAATACACGCTGCTTCGATGTCTCAAAAGCAATCGCCAGAAACAAACAAAACTTTGAACGCATTAGCCACATTTACCCCCACACCTGGCAACAAACCAACTGGGATGAACAAGTCAATGGCTGGACGCAAGTATTACTCCAAGAATACTTAGCCGCTAATGAAATAACAAAATTATGGACACTGTTAGAACGTAGCCGCATTGCTTTTACCAGCACAACCTCATCTCTCAACTTTGAGTATTGGGCAGAAAAAACCGGTACAGACTTAAAAAAAGCCTTTGAAGAAGAACTCAATTTTTTAGAACAACACACAACACCAAAACCAGGCACACCTTGGCAACCCTTAGAAATTTGGTTACACGCCATCGAAGAATTACTCCCCATTCCCCCAACCATTGCAGAATGCCAAGCGCAATTAACGGACTCCGCCTTAGTGCAACTGTTCTTCGACTCCCAAGATAATTTGTTAGCACTGTGGTTAGACGCACATAATGAGATAGAACTACGCACCCTCCCAAAATTTACCCTAGACATGTCCCGTTGGCATAACGCCATTGAGACATTAGGCAAAAAAGGAGAACAAATAACAAATCAATTAGTTGAAGATATGGAAGCCACAATGGCTGAACTAAAGCCTTATGCCAAAATCCTCAGCGAATGGGCAACCGGATTAACACAAATCACCGTCATATTCCCAGCTCCCTTAGCACAACTCCCTTGGGAAACCTTGCCAGAATTGGAGAATATTTTAGTACGTGATATCAGTGTTGCAACTTGGTTGCGCTTTACCAAAGCGGGGAACTCACAATCAGAAAAACCTTGGCTCGTTTGTGATCCCAGTGCCGCACCACAATGCACCGTCAAAGAATCTACCTGGTTAGCCAAGCGTTTTAACACAGAAATAGAACATCCCTCCCGCTTTGAAGCCATCGGAAAATTCAGCAACGCCCACCGTATTCACCTAACCACACATGGTATTTACGATCCAACCGATCCAACCGCCAGCCGCTTAAGCCTAAACGCTGAACAGGGCATAGAATTACCGTTATGGATGCTAAACGTTATCGGCACTAACGCGGATTTAATCGTGCTATCCGCCTGCGAATCCAACCTAACCGGCGAATCAACCACCGGTATTCTAAAATCCGTCGGCATTGGACCCAACCTTATCGCCGCCGGAGCCAAAACCGTTGTTGGCACGTTATGGGCTTACAATGGCTTAGCTGCTTTATGTTTCAGCTACCATTTTTATCAAATTGCTAAAGCTGAAGAAAATCTACCTTGGCATATCATAGCCACCAAAGCACGCCATGCAGTCCGCAATATGTCACACGAGGCTTTAGAAAATCTGATTGCAGCATTTAATTTAGAAGACGAAAATGATCCTTGTTGGACAGAATGGGTGGAATCTTTTTATAGCGATAGCAAGGTGAGGCACAATATAGAAAAAGATTACAAACCTTTTGATAGATTTGATTTATGGGCAGGGTTTATGGTGTTGGGACAGAGTTTGAACAGGATTAAACGGATTAAAGGATAGACAGGACTTTTCTGGAGTCCAAACCTTTAGGTTTGGAAGTCTTGTTTTACAGGGCAACCACAAGGGATTGCCCCTACAAATCAATTGGTTATGTAGGGGTAATCCTTTTTTTCATTTCTTATGCTACACTGGTTTTTTTTACTTGGCTCGTTCGACAATCTCAAATCGCCGTTTATCATAGTGGAAAAGCATTAAATCATCCTCCTGATCTAAAACACCTAATATAAGGTCCAATGGTTCACGAAAGTATGGGGTTCCTGAGTCGCGTTCACCTTGTATAACAGGTTCTTCCAATTCCTGAACAACCATAGCAAGTTGCTCTTCTTTTGGGTATTTCTTATTTTTCAACCCTTTTTTCCACTTAACCACATCTCCAGTATTGAATTTTGAGGGTTCTTGTAAAAAGCTATCAACCTTTTGTTTCAGCTTGGATAATTCTTCATAAGGCTCACCCAGACTATGACTATCCTCACGTTTGTTTGCTGTCGTTTGAGATATGATTTTTCTCACGACATCTTCGATGCTTTTTTCTGATAATTCAGACATTTTTATTGACCTTTTATTTACTCTGTTTTGTCTTCATTAGTAAAACCGTGCTTTTTATTGGTAAATTCCAGTTCTTCCCTAATTTGAACAAGTTCATTTCCCAGTTTTAAAACATCTTTTAAAAAATTCACGGACTTTTCTAATGCTTCTTTCGCGTCTTCCAATGTCGTTTCAGATAGATATGAATAACGTATTTCTACCTTCCAATTCTTAAGGTTATAGATTTTTGAATCAAAACCTTCCTCGCCTAGTATTTCTTTCCATCCTTTCAATGCTTCAAGAAATTTTTCTATATCATGAAAGCCTTTTTCTGTTTTTGAATATCTATTTTGCGTAATAACCGTAAATACAGGAGTTTCTTTTACTGAAGAGTGAAGCTCGGCGATTTTTCCAAAAAAAACAAACAACTCATAAAGGTTTGTTGGTGGAAAAGAGAATGTAGAAGATAACCACTTTATAACTGATTTGTTTTGAGATGCTTTTTCAGTAACTAGATGTTTTATTATCTTTTTCAATTGTTCTCTATCGAAAGATATTTCTTTATTGGCGATCCTAAAAAATTCAGCCTTTATAGCTATTTCTATAACATATCCTACCATATATAGTGTAGCCGTATATCTTTCTCCCTTGAAAAGGACAATAGCATCCTTCAATCTATCCAGTGCTACTTTTTTGCATTCTTCATAATTCTTACATTCTTCATACGATGGTTGGTTAGACATTTTTTTTGCAGATTATAAGGTTGGGTATCATTGTATTCTATGTTGAGGCGATGTACAACTTTAAATCTAATTTTCGTGAACGGTATCAAAAAATATTTTCTCGTTCCCAACCAGTGGTTCAATGCCATTAAGTTAAGGATTTTTCTGAGGGCAACCACAAGGGATTGACCCTACAAATCAATTGGTTATGTAGGGAGAATCCTTTATGGTTACCCTTAACTTAATGGCAGTGAACCATAGGTTGGGAACGAGAAGAAACTTTTCACTTTATTTCGGTGTGTTCTCAACCGGTATTTTCCCAACCGGTATATTATCTCTACCGCCTTTGTCCTCAGCAGGACCAGAATCTCTTAAGCCACGAGGTAAACCTTTCCTGCTACCTTGTGAATTTATCTCATTTTGCAAGCCAAGCAAAAAATATTGCCGTAAATCCTTTTCCGGCCATTTTTGCCTAATTGCGGCAATCAAACGCTCATCATCCTGATTTTCAGCTAATAATTGCTGTAATTCTCCTACAAATCCTTGTAGATGTTTATGAAATTCTACCATAATTATTCACCTCTTAAGCCTTTGAAAAATACAATATACGAATTTAAAAAGTTTACTAGAAAAATGCCAAATAACGGGTACAACGGCAATCGTGATAACTATCCACAATACAATTTGGTTTTCAATACCAAGCCCAAACGCACCACGATTAATCGTAAAGCTTGCACTTCCACCAGCTAACAATATAATTAATAAACTAATGACTGTATTTAGATGTTCATTAGATAAAGATTGCCTTTTACCCAAATACAACCGCCATTTTTCCTGCAAACCAACCAGATAATCAAATTGCTGTTGTAGATACACTTTATGATCCTGCAATCTCTTAATATTACTATGAAATATTTCTAACAAGGGTTCATGATAAACAGATTTTTTGTCGCCTAACCACTGTACCTTTTCAGTCTCTTCCTGAAAGCTTATTTGCCAATCTGCCTGTGCAACCCGAATCTTTTCCAAACGAGTCGCTAAATTATCGGCATTAATATCCAAAGTTTGCAACGCACCATCAAGCCGAGTCAGCAAAAAGCGGGCATCATTTTGATAAGACTGCATATCCTGTAATTGGTTTTCCAAAGTGACAGTACGGGAACACTCTGGAATTACCGCATTTTTCGCATAATGACTGTATTGATTTATCTTTGGCTGCAACCATGAACGTAATAATCTCGCTTCCTCATTTATTCTCTCAAATTGCCATTGCCCCATAATTAAACGCGCAAAAACCACCGCCAACAATGGAACAGGTTTACTATCAACCAATAACGTTTCTACGGCATCATGATCCAGAGTACCATAAGAAAACCCACAAACCAAAAACACGGAATTAGGTGAAAATTCCCCAGGCTCAAAGGGAGTTAAAAGTGCTTCATCCGCAAATGACAAACATAAATTATTAGTGTTGGATTTAAAACGATAAAGCACAGTTGAATTGTCAAGATTGCCAATTCTAAACAAGACTTCATCCGTCTTAATAAACGGTACTTCCGAACCATTTACTGTGGCTAATACTGAATGATGATCGACACTAACTCCATCATCTAAAATCAATAAAGCCACACCAAACAAAGCTTGCTGACAATAATGTTGAGCCTCTTCTTCAGAAGCAAAATGTTGTGCATAAAATTGACATATTTCTTGCCTGCCGGTTGCTAAATCCTGTTTCCAATCCGTAGAATTAGGGGGAGCCGTTTTAAGAAATAGCCGTTTATCTCCATCGACAGGAATTCCATTTTGTTGAAAAGTTTGCTTATTTTTATCAAAACTTAAACTTTTCGGTTCTTCCAGTAATTTGCCATCCTGAGTAGGCAAACGAGTCCGAAATAAAAAGAAAAAAACATATTCAAATTTAGCCATAATATTTATCTTTATTAAGTTATTGACTGATGTTACGCAGATAGCTTTCAAACTGGAGTGCAAAATTGAGGACACCCCCCTAACCCCCCGTACACAGGGGGAAGTCCCAAAATAGAAAAAGCAAAGTGTCAAATGATGTTTGGTTCCACCCG